>JAAFHN010000326.1 GCA_013298415.1 Comamonadaceae bacterium | reverse complement strand
TTGCTTGAGCGATCCCCGCAACCCAGCGCTTATCACCCACGAAGTTGGCAACATGCTGCGCCAGCGCATCTATGGCCTGGCGCTCGGCTGGGAGGACTTGAACGACCACAAAGCGCTGCGCCAAGACGTGGCAATCCAAACTGCTGTGGGCGTGGACCGCGAAGCAGCCAGCGCACCGACGCTGTGCCGCTTGGAGAAATGGGCAGATCGAAAGAGCGCCGTGCGCTTGAGCGAGGTGTTGGTCGAACTATTCATCCAAAGCCACAAGACGGCCCCCACGGAGCTGATTCTTGACTTTGATGCTACAGACAACCCCTTGCACGGCGCGCAGGAGCAGCGCTTCTTCCACGGCTACTACGACAGCTACTGCTACTTGCCGCTGTACGTCTTTTGTGGCCAGCAACTGCTGTGCGCCTACCTGCGCCCCAGCCGCATCGACGCGGCCAAGCACGCTGCAGCCACCTTAAAGCTCTTGGTCAAGCGGCTGCGCCAAGCCTGGCCGGGCGTGCGCATCACGTTTCGGGGCGACTCGGGCTTTTGTCGCCAGTTGCTCATCAACTGGTGCGAGCGCAACGCTGTGCACTACATCGTGGGCCTTGCACGCAACGCACGCCTTGAGGCCAGAGTCGAGTACGTGCAGATGTGGCTCAAAGACGAGTTCGAGCAAACGGGAGTCAAGCAGCGTCTGGTTGACGAGTTTGAGTACGCAGCCGACAGTTGGAAGCGCGAGCGGCGCGTGATTACGCGGCTGGAGTGGGGCAGCATGGGCCATAACCCGCGCTTCGTTGTGACCAACTTGACGGGCGATGCCCAAGACCTCTACGACAAGACCTATTGCCAGCGCGGTGAGGCCGAGAACCGCATCAAGGAAGCTCAGGTAGGCCTATTTGCCACGCGCACGTCTTGCCACGTGTTTGCCTCCAACCAACTGCGCATGCTCCTGTCGGCCCTGGCCTATGTGCTCATTGAGCGCATGCGAGCAACAGCGCTCAAGGGCACGAGCTTGGGCAATGCGCAGATCGACACCCTTCGCGTCAAGCTCTTGAAGCTTGCAGCTGTGGTCACCCGCAACACCAGGCGCGTGCGCCTGTACTTTGCCTCCAACTGGCCAAGTGCCCAGCTCTTTGTGCAGGCCATGCGGGCGCTGCAAGCGGCCTGAGAAAAAAACCGAGCGCTTGGCCCGCGCGATGACACAAAAATGGCTCGCAACCCAAGTCGGGGTGGGGGAAGTTGCGCGTCATCAGCGCAAGGGCTGCGCCTGAAAACCGCAGAACCCGCATCAAACCTCAAAACAGACTGCAAAACCAGGCAAATCAGCGCAAAGGGGCTGGTGTTGGAGGGAAGGATGAAACATCCGGGTTAAGCTGCGCGGTGCTGAGCTTCAGCGAGGCTTTCAGCCGCACAGTAGCACGCTCTTTTCCCGCCCACGCGGTGGTGCCGCTCGCGCAATCTTCGAGCTTTTTGCATGCTGCGCAGGCCTTCTTTGACGAAGCCGCTTCTTTGGCCCCTGGCAGCCGCCATTTGGCGCATCGCCTGTGCGATCTCTTGATGTGCTACACGGCCAAAGCGCTCACGGAGCAGCATCAACTCAAACCAGGTTTGCTCGCAGCGATGAGCGATGCGCGCATCTCGGCTGCCTTAACGAGCATCCACACCAAGTTTGAGCAAGCGCTAGACATCGATTCTTTGGCCGCAGACGCTTGCATGTCGCGATCACGCTTCGTAGCCCGCTTTCGCGAGCTTTTGGAAACCAGCCCGCACCAATATTTGCTGCATCACCGCATGGACATGGCCCGCCAGCTCTTGCGCAAGGGCTTACCCGTGAAGACCGTGGCCGAGCGCGTGGGCTACGCCAGCCTTTCGGCCTTCGTGCGCCAATTCAAAGCGGTGGTCGGGCAATCACCGGGGGCATGGGCGAAATGAAGGCGGCGCGCCAGCGGCCGAAAAGCTGCCGAACGCAGCAGAGCATTCAGCACACCACTCAGTACACCACTTCCACCTGCCCCCGATCGGCCTGCGCAGTCCACGAAGCAAGGGCCGCGTCGCTTGGGAAAAACTTGGCTTGCTCGCCCAGCTGCACCTCGGCAGCGTAGCCTTCGCGCTGCATCAAAAACCGCACGGCCAAGCCGCGCTGCAAGCTGCCTACTTCGCTTTCCTCCACCACAGCCGGGTGCTCACGCAAGATCCTGGGCAGATCAGGCGCTTTGCCGTTCACAGCCACACGCAGGTATTTGCCAAAGCGGCAGCGGGCCACAGCCAAGCTGAAAGCGGCGTTGGCATTCAGGCGCACACCGCCGGAGAACCGATCCGGCTTCAACACGCCGGAGATCACCACGAATTCGTCTTCCTTCACCACTTCCTTGGCGGCGTTGTAAAGCGCTTCGTCCATCACGGTTTCCACGCTGTCGCTTTTGTCGTCGAGCTTGAAGAGGTACACCTTGCCGCGCTGGCCGTTGATCGCGCGCAGGTCGTTCACGATGCCGACCACTGTTTGCGCCTCGCGCGATTCGGTCAGGTCTGCAATCGGCGTGGGCGCGATGCGGCGGGCTTCTTTGGCCACTTCGTCAAACAAGTGCCCGGTGAGGTAAAAGCCCACTGCCACTTTTTCTTGCTTCAAGCTCTCGCGCACGCTCCAAGGCACCGTGGGCGCAAGCGGCGGCTCCGCACTCGATGAAGCATGGCTATCGTCCATGTCAAACAAACCGCCTTGATGCGCATTGGCTTCTTGGGCATCGGCATAGTCAATGGCCAACTCCAGATTCGCGAGCAACTCGGCGCGGTTCAGGTGCAGGGTATCGAAGCCCCCGGCGCGGATCAGCGCTTCAATCGCGCGCTTATTCACTCGGTTGCGATCAACCCGCGCGCAAAAATTGCACAGGCTCTTGAACGGGCCAAGCTCGCTGCCATTGGGCCCGCCGCCTTTGCCCGCGCGGGCCGCGATGATGGCCTCCACCGCGCCCTGCCCTGTGCCCTTCACCGCACCCAAGCCATAGCGCACTTGGCGATTGCTGATCGGCTCAAAGGCATACACGCCTCGGTTCACATCCGGCGGCTCAAAGCTGAGGCCCATGGCTTTGGCGTCTTCCACCAGCACCTTCAATTTGTCGGTGTTGTCCATCTCCACCGTCATGTTGGCGCAGAAGAATTCGGCCGTGTAGTGCACCTTCACCCAAGCGGTGTGGTAGGCCAGCAAAGCGTAGGCGGCGGCGTGTGATTTGTTGAAGCCGTAGCCTGCAAACTTCTCCATCAAGTCGAAGATTTCATCGGCTTTGTCTTGCGCGATGCCGTTTTTGCCAGCGCCCTCGCGGAAGATGCCGCGGTGCTTTTCCATCTCCTCGGCTTTTTTCTTGCCCATCGCGCGGCGCAGCAAATCCGCGCCGCCGAGTGAGTAGCCGCCCAGCACCTGGGCGCACTGCATCACCTGCTCTTGGTAGACCATGATGCCCACAGTCTCGGAAAGCACCGGCTCCAGGCGCGGATCGGGGTACACCACCTCTTCGCGCCCATGCTTTCGGGCGATGTAGCTGGGAATGAGGTCCATCGGCCCTGGGCGATACAGGGCATTCATCGCGATCAAGTCTTCCAGCCGGGTGGGCTTGGCATCGCGCAGCATGCCCTGCATGCCTCGGCTTTCAAACTGGAAGACCGCTTCGGTTTTGCCCGCCGCAAAAAGCTGGTAGGTGGCTTTGTCATCGAGCGGGATGGTCTCAAACGCGAAGTCTTGTTGATCCGCGTGCCGAGCACGGATCAGGTCTTTGGCGATCTCCAAAATCGTGAGCGTGGCCAGGCCCAAGAAGTCAAACTTGACCAAGCCAACGGCTTCCACGTCGTCTTTGTCGTATTGGCTCACCGCCGAATCGCTGCCGGGCTGGGCATACAGCGGGCAAAAATCCGTGAGCTTGCCTGGTGCGATCAACACGCCGCCTGCGTGCATGCCCACGTTGCGGGTGAGCCCCTCGATGCTTTGCGCCATGTCGAGCAGGGCTTTGGCTTCTTC
>JAAFHN010000538.1 GCA_013298415.1 Comamonadaceae bacterium | reverse complement strand
CGGGCATGGCATTTGAGGCGATGAACAACGCCGGTGTGAGTGATGCCAATTTGCTCGTGGTGCTGAACGACAACGACATGAGCATCAGCCCGCCCGTGGGCGCACTGAACCGCTACCTCGCGCAGCTCATGAGCGGCAAGTTTTACGCGGCGGGCAAGTCTGCTGCCAAACAGATGCTCAAAGTTGCGCCACCCTTGTTTGAGCTCGCCAAGCGTTTTGAGAGCCACGCCAAGGGCATGGTGGTGCCTGCCACGATGTTTGAACAATTTGGCTTCAACTACGTAGGCCCGATTGACGGCCACGACCTTGATTCGCTGATCCCTACGCTTGAGAACATGAAGCGGCTCAAGGGCCCGCAGTTTTTGCACGTGGTCACGCAAAAAGGCAAGGGCTACGCCCTGGCCGAGGCCGATCCGATCAACTACCACGGCCCGGGCAAGTTCGATCCCAATATTGGCTTGGTGAAGCCTGCCACGCCGCCCAAGCAAAGCTTCACGCAGGTTTTTGGCCAATGGCTGTGCGACGCCGCCGCGGCCGATGCCAAGCTTGTCGCGATCACGCCCGCCATGCGCGAAGGCTCGGGCATGGTGGAGTTTCACGAGCGCTTTCCCGAGCGCTATCACGATGTGGGCATTGCCGAGCAGCATGCGCTCACGTTTGCCGCAGGCCTGGCTTGCGAGGGCTTGAAGCCCGTCGTCGCGATCTACTCCACCTTTTTGCAGCGCGCCTACGACCAGTTGATCCACGACGTGGCTTTGCAAAAGCTGCCGATGGTGCTCGCGCTTGACCGCGCTGGCATCGTCGGTGCAGATGGGGCAACGCACTGCGGCGCGTTTGACATCGCCTACTTGCGCTGCGTGCCCAATGTGTCGATCGCCTGCCCAGCAGATGAGCGTGAGACGCGCCAATTGCTAAGCACCGCGCATGCGCAGGATCACACGGTGGCCGTGCGCTACCCGCGCGGCTCGGGTGCGGGCGTGGCTTGTTTACCTGATCTCAGCCAGCTGCCGTTTGGCAAGGGCGAAG
This sequence comes from Comamonadaceae bacterium, assembly GCA_013298415.1. Classification (GTDB taxonomy): domain Bacteria; phylum Pseudomonadota; class Gammaproteobacteria; order Burkholderiales; family Burkholderiaceae_C; genus JAAFHN01. Next base: position 1,591 of record JAAFHN010000538.1, on the reverse strand, counting down.
TTCGGCGCAAGGGCCAGGGCATTGCGATCTTGGCCTTTGGCACCGTGCTCTACGGTGCCCTCAAGGCAGGCGATGCGCTGAATGCCACGGTGGCCAACATGCGCTGGGCCAAGCCGCTGGATGAGGCCTTGGTGCTGGAGCTGGCTCGCTCGCACGCAGCCTTCGTGAGCGTTGAAGAAGGCAGCATCATGGGCGGTGCGGGCAGCGCGGTGGCGGAATGCCTGGCCGCGCACGGCATCGAAATGCCGCTGTTGCAACTGGGCCTCAAAGACGCGTTCATGGCGCACGGCGATCCCGTCAAACTTTTGGCCATGCAAGGTTTGGATGCAGCGGGCATCGAGGCAGCGATTGGCGAGCGGTTTTCAAGCCTGCTGGCAAAGGTAGAGCGGCGCGCTGCGTGACAGCAAGCTGACACGAGGCTGAAGCCTCGCGCCGAATACCCCTACTAAAGGGAAAACCCCCCGTGGGTTAGCGACCCCAATTCCTAGAATCCGGCAAGATTCAAGTCTGAGTCTGTCTTTGTCATGGACGAGTTTTTTGTTTGTGGCGGGGCTTTTCTCATCGTTACCGAGCGCAACCGCGCCTTTTTCCCATCAGGAGATCACATGGATCGTCGTTCAATCATGAAGCATGCCGGCATTGCTGGCGTGCTCGCTGCGGGTGCAGCCCCCGCCGTGCATGCACAAGAAGCCATTCGCTGGCGCTTGGCATCGAGTTTCCCCAAAGCGCTAGACACCATTTACGGTGCGGCTGAGACATTTGCCAAGAAAGTCGGCGAAATGTCTGGCGGTAAGTTCCAGATTTCCGTTCACCCCGGTGGCGAGCTGATGCCGCCAATTGCCGGCATGGTGGACAACATCCAAAAGGGCACGACCGAGATGGTGCACACCGCACCGTATTACTTCTTTGGTGTGAATGATGCGTTTGCGCTCGGCTGCGCAATTCCCTTTGGCCTGAACAGCCGCCAGATGACGGCTTGGATGTACCAAGGCAATGGCTTGAAGCTGATGCGTGAGTTCTACGCCAAGTACAACATCGTGAACTTCCCGATGGGCAACACCGGCGCGCAAATGGGCGGCTGGTATCGCAAAGAAATCAAAACCCTGGCCGACATGAAGGGCCTCAAATTCCGCGTGGGCGGCTTTGCAGGCAAAGTGGTGAGCCGCATGGGCGCGGTGCCGCAAAACATTCCCGGCGGCGAGATTTATCAAGCCCTGGAAAAAGGCACGATTGACGCCGCTGAGTGGGTGGGCCCGTATGACGACCAGAAGCTGGGCTTCAACAAAGTCGCGCCCTTCTACCACTACCCAGGTTGGTGGGAAGGCGGCCCTCAGTTGGACGCTTTTGTGAACAAAGCCGCTTACGACAAACTCTCCAAAGAGAATCAAGCGATTTTGGAAGCAGCTGCCGCTTACGCGCACACCGACATGCAAGCCAAGTACGACGCCAAGAACCCTGAGGCCCTCAAGCAATTGGTGGCTGCCAAGGTCAAAGTGGTGCCCTTCCCCAAGGCGGTGATGGACGAAGCCTTCAAGCAGTCTCTGGGCTTGTACGAAGAGCTGAACAACAGCAACCCCGATTGGAAGAAGAT
>JAAFHN010000347.1 GCA_013298415.1 Comamonadaceae bacterium | reverse complement strand
GCCTCAGCCGTTTTGCTACCGCCGCCCTCGGGATCGCGCGACTGGATGGCAATGCCATCAAAGCTCACGGTCACCGTCTTTCCGGCTTCTTGATCCACCACCACGATCCCGCTGGTGCCAACGGACACATGGCGATTTTTCCCACCCTTAGACGTGTTTTTCGCCTCGGCGCCATCGCTCACGGTCACGATCTCCTTTTTCATGAAGATGGAATCCAAAGAGCTCGTGGCGATGCCGCCCACGATCAGCACCAAAACGCCCACGACGAGGTAGCGCTTCCAGGTAACCACCGTGAGCCAATTGGCAAGCGGCCCCCAAAATTTAGTGCGCCACTCGTAGCGCGCCACGCCACTGGCGCTGAACGAGCGCCAACCCTCAGACAATTTTTGCCTCAGCACGGGCGAATTGCGCTCCACACGATCGGTGATGTGGTCCACCAGAGGCCGCAGCGTGTCGGCCAGCTTCATGGCCCAGCGGTGCAGGGTTCCAAACAGTTTTTGCATGCATTCAGTTTGCCGCAACGCCGCTGCCAGGTGGTGCAGCATCCGACAGACTGCGAAAATCGCGGCATCAACCGTTCGTCACCTCCACGCCAAGGCCCTCATGTCCTCACTCATCCGTCGTTTATTCGCCGCAATAGCACTTCTCGGGCTGCTCAGCGCCTGCACCCAAGAGCAGCAAAACAAAATTCAGCGCGACATCCAAAACTGGACGGGCACCAACGGCGTGCTGGAAATTTACGCAGGCGACAAGCTCGTGCGCCGATTTGTGAAAATCGACAAACTCTCCACCGCCATGGGCACAGACGACGGCAAAGCCCGCCCCTATCGCTTCGGCTACGGTGTGCTAGATGAAAACCTGAACATGCTGGCCGACCCTGGCGAGAAGCGCGTGTATTTCGAAATCTCGGACTACGCCACGAACTACGTGTTTTTTGAGAATCCGAGGTAGTTTTGAGGCTTTTTTGCCCCTCTGTCCCGGTGTTTAAATGCTTTGATGCTACGTATTGCATAGCATGCTGAATGACTGGTGGACGCAAGACGACGAGGCTTGGATGCGGCTTGCGCTTGCTCAGGCGCAGTTGGGCGCAGACGCGGGTGAGGTGCCGGTGGGGGCGCTCGTGCTGCAGCGCCGGGCGGACGGCGCGCGGCGCTTGCTCGGCGCGGCTTTCAACTCGCCCATCGCGCTGAAGGACCCGAGTGCGCACGCTGAAGTGCTGGCCTTGCGCCAAGCTGCGCAGGCGCTCGGCAACTACCGGCTCGAAGACTGCGAGCTGATCGTCACGCTGGAGCCGTGCGCGATGTGTGCAGGCGCGGCCTTGCATGCGCGGCTGGCCCGGGTGGTGTTTGGCGCGGCAGAGCCCAAAACGGGCGCGGCAGGCAGCGTGCTGGATTTGTTTGCCCATGCCGCGCTCAATCCGCAGACCCAAGTTCAAGGCGGCGTTCTGGCGGAAGTGTGTGCGCAGCCTTTGCAGGCTTTTTTCAGCGAGCGCAGAAAGGCGCAAAAAATGAGCAACCCGCACCCCCTGCGCGACGATGCCCTGCGCACACCCGACGATTCGTTTGTGAACCTGCCCGGCTACCCATGGCCCGCGCAATACATCAGCGATCTGCCCAGCTTGGATGGCCTGCGCATGCACTACCTCGACGTGGGCGCTTCCGACGCAAAGCAAACCTACCTTTGCCTGCACGGCAACCCAGCCTGGAGCTATCTGTATCGGCACATGATCCCGGTGTTTGAAGCCACCGGCGCGCGCGTGGTAGCCCCCGATTTGATTGGCTTTGGCAAATCCGATAAGCCGAAGAAAGACATCGCGCACCGCTTCATGTGGCACCGGCAAACCCTCTTGGAACTGGTCGAGCGCTTGGACTTGCGCAACATCACCCTGGTGGTGCAAGACTGGGGCGGCTTGCTGGGCTTGACCCTGCCGCATGCCATGCCCGAGCGCTTTTCGCGCCTGCTGGTGATGAACACCGCCCTTGCCACTGGCCTTGTGCCACTTTCGCCGGGCTTCATTGCTTGGCGCGAGTGGTGCGCCAAGAACCCTCTTTTTGACGTAGCCAAGCTCTTTTTGCGCGGCAACCCGCAGATGAGTGCCGCCGAGGCCGCTGCCTACAACGCGCCGTTTCCCGATGCGGGCCACCGTTCGGCACTGCGGGCCTTCCCCCCGATGGTGCCGGAGTTTGAAGGCTCAGAAGGCGCGGCAGTGAGCCGCGAGGCGCTTGGCTTTTGGCGCAATGCCGATGGGAAAGGCTGGCAGGGTCAAAGTTTCATGGCCATCGGAGCACTTGACCCGGTGCTAGGGCCGCCCGTGATGCACTCCCTGCGCGAAGCGATCTCTGGCTGCCCAGAGCCACTCGTGATCGAGCAGGCAGGCCATTTTGTGCAAGAGCACGGCAAGCTGGTGGCGCAGGCCGCGCTCAAGGCTTGGGGTGGCGCGGCTTGAGCAACTGCGTCGGCAGCCCTGTGGGTCGCTGAGTCAGCATGTACATCGGACGTTTTGCGCCCTCACCCACTGGCCCGCTGCATGCGGGCTCCTTGGTGGCGGCGCTTGCCAGCTGGCTCGATGCCCGAGCCCACGGCGGCAAATGGCTGGTTCGAATTGAAGACACCGATACCCCCCGCTGCATCGAAGGCGCAGCAGCACACATCCTTTGGCAGCTCGCGCAATGCAGCCTGATCCCCGACGAGTCTGTGGTCTATCAAAGCCAGCGCAGCCAGCTCTACGATGCAGCGCTGCAAACGCTCCAAAGCCGCCAACTTGTCTACGCCTGCACATGCAGCCGCCAGCGGATCGCCACGCACTATGAAGCGCTGGGGGTGGAGCGAGACCGCTTCACGGCTCTTCCCTACCCCGGCTTTTGCCGCGAAACCTCGGCTGCAGGCTCCTCGAGGGCCGCGTGGCGGCTGTTGAGCGGCTCTGAGGCACTCTCAAGACGATCTTTCGAATCAAATCCCATCTCTGTCCAAATATTTACAACATCTGATGCTACTGATTTGATAGTTACTTGGCAGGATCGCGTGCTCGGCACGCAGCAGCAAACCCTGAACCAAGAAGTCGGCGACTTCATCTTGAAGCGCGCCGACGGCATCTGGGCCTACCAGCTCGCCGTGGTGGTGGACGACGCAGCCCAAGGCGTCACCCACGTGGTGCGCGGCCAAGACCTGGCCGACAACACCGCGCGCCAAATCTGGCTCCAACACTGCCTGGGCCTGCCCACCCCACAATACCTGCACACGCCCCTCGTGCTCGCCCCAGACGGACAAAAGCTGAGCAAGCAAAGCGGCGCGAAGGCGGTCAATGTCTCCAGCCCGCAGACGGTGCTTCAAACCCTTCAGGATGCAGCGCTGGCTTTGGGCCTGCATTGCGGCCGCTATTCGAGCGAGAAGGCTGCCCTCGCCGACTGGCTGCAGCAGTGGCAAGCAGGCCCGAGAACACCCCTGCCACCTAAAATGCGGCCATGAAGCCGCGCGTGTACGTCGAAACCTCCGTCATCAGTTACTTGGCCGCGCGGCCAAGTGCCGACGCAGTCAACGCGACCAGACCGCACTTTTCTTATCAGCTTTGGCAAAAGCACAGCCTTCGGACCGATCATCGCAACGCCTGAGGAATTGCTGGAGAACCTGCCATGAAAAGCTCAGATGCCGTCATGAACGAACTGCACAAAGCCAAAGACTCAAATGCCCAGCAATTCAAAACGCTGGGCGCCTACGTCGCTCATCTGAAAAAGCAAATGTTGGCCCGCCAAGCCGCCGCCGAGCGCAGGTCGGCGCGGGCTCGCAAAGCAGCCGTCTGAACCTACAAATTCGAATGTCGCAGTCCACAGACGTACCCGCCTCC
>JAAFHN010000057.1 GCA_013298415.1 Comamonadaceae bacterium | reverse complement strand
CAAGAGCAAAGTCTTGGAAATCGTCACGCGGCGCGAGGTGCTGGCATTGGGGTCGATCATTTTGTAGTACAGGTCGTGCGAAAGCGCGTTGGCAATCGTGAGCAGCAAGCCATCAGCGGTGGACAGCGCAGCGGCCAAACCGCCTGCAGCCACGAGGCCGGAGATCACGTAGGGCAATCCACCGATTTCTGGCGTGGCCAGCACGATGATGTCGCCACCGATGCGCATCTCTTGCAGTTGCAAGAGGCCGTCTTTGTTGATGTCAACCACGCTCAAGAGCGAGGCATCCACCTTCTGCCAAGACGCGATCCAAGCCGGGAGCTTGTCAATCGGCGTGCCAACGAGCACGTTGAACACCTCGTACTTCACCAGCACCGCAAGCGCTGGGGCCGTGAAGTACAGCAAGAAGATGAAGAAGAGCGACCAGGTGACCGATTCGCGGGCTTCTTTCACGCTCGGCGTGGTGTAGTAGCGCATCAAGATGTGAGGCAAAGCCGCAGTACCCACCATCAAGCAGAAGATGAGCGCCAAGAAATTGCGCCGTGACTCCTCGAAGGTTTTCACCGCTTTGGCATCGCCATCTGGGTTGCCCGCAAACTGCTGGCCATGGCGCGGCATGCCGGAAAGCGGCGTGGTGCGCGCGGCTGCCGCAGCGCGCTCCGCGGTGTAGGCTTTCTTCGCGTCATCAGGCGTTTTGGGCAAGGATGCGACTGCTTTTTCAGCGGCTGCGATGTCTTTCGCAGCGCCGTTGGCAGCGCGCAGATCAGCCAAGCGCTTTTCTGCACCTTCTTTGGCTGCGGCCATCGCGGCCGGCACATCTTTGAGCTTGGCGTCGGCTGCTGCAACCCGCTGCTTGAAGATCTCGATGACTTCCAGCTCTTTGGGATCTTTCAGCAACTGTGCTTCTTTGGCCGTGACTTTTTCAAGCTGAGCGCCATAGATGAGCTGGGGAACTGGCACGCCGGTTTGCTTCACAGACAGCCACACCACGGGGATCATGTAAGCGATGATCAAAATGATGTACTGGGCCACTTGGGTCCAGGTCACAGCGCGCATGCCGCCCAAGAACGAGCACACCAAAATGCCGCCCAAGCCGATGAAAATGCCGACCTGAAACTCCACGCCCGTCAAGCGGGTGGTGATCAGGCCCACGCCGTAGATCTGCGCGACCACGTACACAAACGAGCACAGGATCGCGGCAAAAATGCCAACGAAGCGTGCCAGGTTGCCGCCGTAGCGCTCGCCCAAGAAGTCAGGGATCGTGAACTGGCCGAATTTGCGCATGTAGGGCGCAAGGAACAGGGCCACCAAGCAGTAACCTCCCGTCCAGCCCATGATGAAGGCCAAGCCGCCGTAGCCTTGGAGGTACAGGGTACCTGCCATGCCGATGAAGCTTGCTGCGCTCATCCAGTCAGCGCCAGTTGCCATGCCGTTGTAAAGCGCTGGCACGCGGCGGCCTGCCACGTAGTATTCGGCCGCATCGTTGGTGCGGCTCATGATGCCGATACCGGCATACAAGCCGATGGTGGCGAGCAAGAACACGAAACCGATGGTGTCGCGCTTCATGCCCATTTGTTCGAAGATCGCGAGCACAACTACGAAGGCGGCGAAACCGCCCGTGTACCAGGCATAGACCTTGTTGAGTTGCTTTTTGAATGCGGCGTTAGATTGGGTGCCGCCACCGCCGCTGGAGGGAGATAGTCCTGCCATGATTTACTCCTGCGCCTCGGCAACACCGTGCTCTTGGTCGAGTTTGTTCATCGAGTGGGCGTAGTAGGCAATGATGGCCACATAGATCACCAATGCGCCCTGTGAGCCCACCCAGAAACTGAACGGCCAACCGAAAAAGTTGAAGTTCAAGCTCCGAGCAAAGTAGCCCACTACGAAGGTCACCACAAACCAAATGGCCAGCAAAACGGCCGTGAGGTTCAGGTTCTTTTGCCAATACTTTTTTTGGCTGTCTGTGATTTGCACCACGGTGTCTCCTGAAAAAAGCCTAAAACATGCCCTGCCAATGCACTGTGACCCGCGAGGGGTTCAATGCGTCCGCAGAGACTGCCTTCAGGCACCAACGCCCGTTTCGCGCACCAACTGTGCCGCTACTTTGGGTTCAAAACCCCGCAGATGCCGGATCACTTTCGCGGCTTCTTCGGGGGCCTTGCGATCCATGTGCACGCGGGCCAGCTGGTACCAGCCGTACGGGCTCATGGGTTGCAATTTTGTGTTTTGTTTGAGGCAATCTGCGGCTTCATCAAAGCGCTTTTGCCGGATCAGGGCGAGGCCCAGGCCGTACCAGGCCAAATCAAGTTTGGGGCTGAGCTTGATCGCTTTGCGAAAGGCTCGCTCGGCATCTTCCACCGCGCCAGATTCATTGAGCACGTAGCCCAAGTTGTACCAAGCGTGGGGTGCGTTGTAGGCGGCATCAGGCGTGGCTGCGCAAACGGCGCGCAGATCGGCTGCGGCAAGCGCGAGCTGCTTCTCGGCAACGTGCAATTGCGCGCGTGTGGCAAGCGCGTAGGCGTCTTCGGGGTTGCGCTCCAACATTTGGCCCAGCAACCACGTGGCTGCGCTGTTTGCGCCAAAAAGCAGCAAAACCTTGACTCGGATTTGATCGAAGGCGTGTTGGATTTTTTGCATGGCTTTGACCCTATGACTTACAGGCTTGGACGCCAATGGTCACGCAGTGCTCAATCTTCCAAAGCGTGACGGCAATGTAGAAAACGGCCAGTACAAAAAAGGCCACAAACGGCACTTGGGCGTCGGCGATCTGCTTGGGCGCGATGAAGCGCGCGGTCTTGACCCAAGGCTTATTGAGCACTTGAAAGAGCTGGTAGAACGTGTTGCCCTGCCGCCTTTCGCCCGCCAGCACGTACAACACCGCCTGGCCGAGCAGGGCCAAGAGCGCGATGTAGAGCACGAGCTGTGCGATGTTGAGGGCAGCAAGCATGAGAAATGTCACAGTACTTCGCAAATGCGAACGGTCGCGACTGTGATTTTTCCGGCTGACTGTTTTCTGACACCGGTGCAGAAGTGAGGGGCTTCACCGTGTTTGCCCTAGGCGGGTATTCCCGATGCCGGTCGTTTGCGCCTCGCTGGGGCTTGAGAGATGATTACTTTCGTCGCACGCCAGCGCTGGGCGCAGCGGCCGTCCATGCGGGGCTTGAAAACCAAGGATCGCCGATCAGGCGTGCGCGCAGCAGAGGCAGGGCGTCAAGCCCCCAAAACACCTGGCCTTCGTGGACTGCGCTGGGTACGCCAAACAAGCCCAGCTTGAGCGCTTCCTCGCCGTTGGCCTGCAACTGCGCTTTGGCCTGTGCGTGATTCAAGAGCGCGTGGACGGCATCTGGCGTGGCTGTATCGCCGGTTTGCTCGCTCAAGAGCCGCTGCGCAAGCGTCTGGATGCGCACAGGCTCGCTTGCGCCTTGCCCGCTGGACTGCCAGACGTGCGCAAAGACTTGTTCGCAGTGATAGCGGTTGCAAGTGCCGTCGCCTGGGCCAAGCGCGAGCAGCAGGCGCAAGAGCGGCAGGGGATTGAAAGGATGCTCGGCGGGCGCCTGGCAGCTGATGCCCAGCTCGCGCGCATGCCAGCCCACCTGCCGAAAAGTCCATTGTTTTTTTGGCGCGATTTCTGCGGGACCCAGCTGGCCGTGGTGTTTGAGCAAGCCAGCAAAGAGCACGGGCTTGTAGCGCACGCTCACACTCAAGCCCTGCAACGCCACGGGCAGGCGGTGAAACGCCAGGTGCGCGTAGGGCGAGATCACATCGAACCAAAAATCAAGCTGGTGCATGAGGCTTCATCCATTCCAAACGAGCGCTCGGCATGCCGCGATCTGGCAGTTTGAGCCAAATGGCGTGCTTGGCTTGGTCGCTCAACTTTCCCCAAGCGATGATTTCGTCGATGTTGCGAAAGCAGCCGCTGCACATGCTCGGCAGTTTCGCGGTGGCTGCCCGCATTTGGCAGACGTTGATGCAAGGCGATGGCACGGGATTCATGGCGCTACTCGGTGACATCGTGCCAGGCCGCTTGCGTGAGGGTGTGGAGCTGGGTGCAAGTCAACGGCATCACCGCGTGCGGGTGACCTGCGGCGGCCCAGACGGTGTCAAAGCGCTTGAGCTGCTCATCCAGAAGTACCACCGGCTCATGCACATGCGCAATCGGCGGCACGCCGCCAATCGCAAAGCCTGTGCGCTCGCGCACGTAGGCGGCATCGGCACGGCCTACCTCGCCCACGAGCGCCGAGACCTTGGGTGTGGCGACTCGCTTGTCGCCACTGGTGACGATAAGCACATGCCTGCCATCGCTCTCGCGCTTGAAGATGATGCTTTTGGCGATCTGTGCGACTTCAATGCCGAGGGCATCTGCCGCCTGCTGTGCTGTGCGCGCAGCCTCGCTCAGCATGCGAGGCTGAACCTCCGTCTGCGGCACGCCCAGCGTTGCCAGGCTCCTGAGCACGGTTTTCACGCTTTCAGGCAGCTTTGAAGCTGAATTTGAATCAATATTGCCTGATTGGGACTGTGCCTCAGATGAGCCTACTGCCGTTCGGGCTGAGGTATCGAAGCCTTCCCCTGAGCCCTTCGATACCTCAGGGCGAACGGAGATGGCCGCTGTCTGAGGCAGAGACCTAATCGAGCAACATTGACCATCTGTCCAGGTATTCATTACATTCATTGCTGCATAAAAAATAGCACGCAAAACATGCTCTACGCCACGCGTTTGTTCAGCAGCGCCACCGCGGCGCGTGAATTGGGCCTTCGCCCTAGCGCTTCGCTGATGAAGGTACCCGCGTCCACAAGCGCATCCAAGTCGCAGCCGGTAGCGATGCCAAGCCCGTGCAGCAGGTACACCACGTCTTCGGTCGCCACGTTCCCAGTTGCGCCTTTGGCATACGGGCAGCCGCCCAGGCCTGCAATCGAGGTGTCGTAGTTCCAAATGCCAACTTCCAAAGACGCGAGCGTGTTGGCAAGCGCCTGGCCGTAGGTGTCGTGGTAGTGGCCGCTGACGTGGTCGATGTCGTAGTGTTTGAGCGCGGCATCGAGCGCGGCTTGCACCTTGCGCGGCGTGCCCACCCCAATCGTGTCGGCGACGCCAATGTGCTGCACGCCGATTTGCTTCATCAGCCCTGCCACGTAGCCGGTGCGCTCGGGCGCAACCTCGCCCTCATACGGGCAGCCCACGGTGCATGAAATCGCGCCGCGCACCGTCATGCCCGCTTTGAGCGCCGCTTCGGCAACAGGCGCAAAGCGCTCGATGCTCTCGGCAATCGAGCAGTTGATGTTTTTTTGGCTGAAGGCTTCGCTTGCCGCGCCGAACACCACCACCTCGTCGGCCTTTGACGCCAACGCGCCTTCAAAGCCCTTCATGTTGGGCGTGAGCACGCTGTAGCGCACACGGGCTTTGCGCTGAATGCCCGCCATCACCTCGGCGTTGTCGGCCATCTGTGGCACCCATTTGGGGCTCACGTAGCTCGTGACTTCGATCTCGGTCAAGCCGGCGGCCTGGAGCTTGTGGACGAGTTCGATCTTGATCGCCGCAGGAATGAGCTGCTTTTCGTTTTGCAGGCCATCTCTGGGGCCGACTTCGACGAGTTTGACGCGAGAGGGGAGTTTCATGGCGATGTCTTCTCAATCCATTTTTTGCCTGCCCAGTAGACCAGCCAGGCGGGGCCTGCCAAGAGCAGCACCGACAGCGGGGCCGTCCACGTGCCTTGGGCTTCAATCAAGGGCTGGCCCCAAGCGAGTGCGGCAAAGGCGCCGCCCACGATTGCCAGCGTGCAGCCCAGCGTGAGGCTGGTCCACGCCAGGATGCGTCGGCGCAGCATGAAGGCGGCGATCATTTGCCCGCCTGCCATGCAAACAGGGATCACTGCGGCGAGCAGCGCCACGAAGCCAACGAGTTGCAAGATCACAGCGGCAGAGCCCTTAGGCGGCGAGGCGCAGCAACTCCGAGCCTTCAGCCACTTGGTCGCCGGGCGCAAAGAGCAGTTCGGCAACCGTGCCGTCTTTTGGCGCAGCAATCGTGTGCTCCATCTTCATGGCTTCCATCACGGCTAAGGGCTGGCCAGCTTTCACCGCGTCGCCGGGTTTCACGGCAAAACTCACCACTTTGCCGGGCATCGGTGCCGTGAGACGACCCGTTGCTGCTTCGCCAATGCCTGCGTGCGCCATCGCATCGATGAGGCCCAGTTTGGCTGCGCCCTGCGGTGTGAACACATGCCGGTCTTCGCCGAGGGCAACCACGTGGCAGGTGGCGCGCAGGGTGCCGCAAGTCACGTCAAGCGCATCGGCTGTGCGCGCAAAGGTAAGCGGCAAGGTTTCCGCGCCGATGCGAAGCTGCAAGCCACTTCGTGCATAGACCAGTGTGACCACTTGCTTGGCCTCACCAATTTGCACTTCAAAGCGGCGCGAGGCCACGCCAAAGGGCCGAAAACCATCGCGCTTGTCGTAAGGGCTTGTCGGCTCGGCGCATTGCTCTGCGGCCACTTGGGCTGCCACCACGGCGGCAATCGCCAAGCGCTCGTCCACCGGCTGTTGGTGAAAAAGGTTTGCCGCTTCGCGCTGGATGAGCGCGGTGTCGAGCTTGGCGCTCGCAAAGGCATCGCTGCGCACTGCGTAGCGCAAAAACTGCACATTCGTGTTCAGGCCGACGATGTGGGTCTGCGCCAGCGCTGCATCCAGCCTGGCCAAAGCCTGTGCGCGGTCTTCTCCCCACACGATGAGCTTGGCCACCATCGAGTCGTAAAACGGCGAAATCGCATCGCCCTGGCGCACGCCAGCGTCCACGCGCACGGGGGCCTGGACGCTCGTGCGCTCAAAGCTCACATGCGCAGGCCAACGCAGCGCCTGCAGCTTGCCGGTCGCGGGCAGGAAATTGTTGTCCGGCGCTTCTGCACAAATGCGGGCTTCAATCGCGTGGCCCTGGATGTGGAGATCGGCTTGCGCAGCAGGAAGTGGCTCGCCTGAGGCCACGCGAAGCTGCCACTCCACCAGATCGAATCCGGTGATGGCCTCCGTCACAGGATGCTCCACCTGCAGCCGGGTGTTCATCTCCATGAAATAAAAGCGCATTTGATCCGGTGCGTCATAGCCGCCAGCCTGCTCCACGATGAATTCCACGGTGCCAGCGCCCACGTAGTTCACGGCCTTGGCGGCCGCCACCGCGGCCTCGCCCATTTGCTTGCGCAGCGCCTCGGTCATGCCAGGCGCGGGCGCTTCTTCCAGCACTTTTTGGTGGCGGCGCTGCACCGAGCAATCCCGCTCGAACAAGTACACGCAGTTGCCATGCGTGTCGGCAAACACTTGGATTTCGATGTGGCGCGGGCGCTGCACGTATTTCTCAACCAGCACCGCATCGTCGCCAAAGCTGTTGATCGCTTCGCGTTTGCAGCTTGCAAGCGCCGCCGCAAAATCCTCAGATTTCTCCACCGCCCTCATGCCCTTGCCGCCACCGCCAGCACTGGCCTTGATGAGCACGGGGTAGCCAATGCGGTCGGCCTCGCGCTGCAAAAGCGCTGGGTCTTGGTCGGCCCCGTGATAGCCCGGCACGAGCGGCACTTTGGCTTGCTCCATCAAGCGCTTGCTCTCGGCCTTCAAGCCCATCGCGTTGATGGCTGAGGGCGGCGGGCCGATGAATACCACGCCCGCGTCTTTGCAGGCCTGCGCGAAGTCTTCGTTTTCGCTCAAAAAGCCGTAGCCCGGGTGAATGGCTTGCGCGCCTGTGGCCTTGGCTGCGTCAATGATCGCTTGCCAGCGCAAGTAAGAGTCTTTGGGCGAATTGCCTTCGCCGCTTGCCACGCTGATCGCTTCGTCACAAGCCAACACGTGCTTCGCGTTCGCGTCTGCCTTCGAATACACCGCCACGGTTTTCACACCAAGGCGTTTCGCGGTGGCGGCCACTCGGCAAGCAATCTCGCCACGGTTCGCAATCAGAATTTTTGAAAACACGGATCAGGCACCTTGCGGCGCGGTGCCGCTGAAAAATTGTTTGAGCTTGCTGAAGACGAGCTTCAGGAACTTGAAAAGTATCACCACCAGCAGCACCGAAAGCACGATCACGATCAGGAGCACGATGCCAAATACAAAGGGGTGATGGGTGGCGAGCCACACCATGAACATCACGAGGCCTTCTTCAAAAAGGCTCATGAAGATGTTGGAAAACGGCTCGGGGCTGGTGTTGATCGCTGCCCGCGTAGTGGCCTTGGTCGTATGCGCGGCCGCCGCAAGCGTGCCGCCCATGAGCGCTGCGACGATGCCCATCGTGGCGCTGTCTGCACCGAACACGCCGCCAGCCAGAGCCGCGCCTGCCGGCACGCGGATCACCGTGTGGATCATGTCCCAAACGCTGTCCAAGCCCGGAATCTTGTCGGCAAAAAACTCCACAAACACCATGCCGCCTGCGGCAAAAAGCAGGGCCGGGTGTTGCAGCAGCTTCAAGCCATCGGGCAGCGGCAGCGCGCCCAGAAAACCCATCATGCCAACGAGAAACACCACCAAATAAAGCCGCACGCCGCTGGCCCAGCCCAGCGCTGCGGCAAGTGCAAGCAGGGCAGGGGTGTCGAGTTTCTTGAGCACCTCGCCTGCCGAGCCCGCGACATCGCCGCCTGAAGACATCAGGCCAGCCAAAAACTGCTGAATCCAAGGCAACCAGTTTTCCATCATGTGCTCCGAAAAAAGCCCATGCAGCAACGCGCGGCTCTGGCAAGCTGTTGACTCATGCGTGCACCTTCAGGCCCCGCAGCTCGTGCATCGTGTCGAAGTCACGGTCGTTGTGCAGCAAGGCGTAGCCGCGCTCAATGCAAAAGGTGCCAATCATCACGTCGATGGCGCTGCGGATGGTGAAGCCGCGTGACACCATCGCCCTGTAATGGTTTGCTGCCTCTACCGCCAGTTCTGGGTCAAAGGCAGCTTCCACTTCAAAGCCTTCCATCAGCTTTTTCGCGGCGCGGTACTCGCGCTCATGCCGAAAGCCCCGAAGCACCTCATACAGCACCAAATCCGGCACCACGATATCGCTTTTCGCCGAGTGCAAAAGCTCCGTGAGCGCATTCACCGACGGTGTTGGCGCGTCTCGAAAAAAGTCGATCCATACGCTGCTGTCAACGACCAGCATGTTGTGAAAATCCAGCGTAAGGCACGATGTTTTCGCTCACCATGTTGTCGCTCGGCTGCGGCCCTGAGGGGTCAGGTTGGTCACTCCAGTGCAGCTTGCCCTTCCACTTCAAGACTTCGCGGTAGTGGTTTCGACGCGCGACCAGGCGCAAACCTTCCTCCACGACTTCTCGCTTGGTCTTGAACTCACCACCAGCTAAGGCTGCGGCCATGAGTGTGTCGTCAATGTCGATGTTTGTGCGCATGATGTGTATGAAGTTTGGCCAATGAACACATTTTACACACTACATCCGAAACACGCCAAACTTCGTCTCAGGAATCGGCTGCTGCAAGCTGGCTGCCAGGCCAAGCGCCAGCACGCGGCGGGTGTCGGCTGGGTCGATCACGCCGTCGTCCCACAGGCGGGCGGTGGCGTAGTAGGGGTGGCCTTGGTCTTCGTACTGCTTGCGGATCGGGGCTTTGAAGGCTTCTTCTTCGGCTGCCGTCCATGCGCCGCCGTTGGCTTCGATGCCGTCGCGCTTCACCGTGGCCAGCACCGAGGCCGCTTGCTCGCCGCCCATCACTGAGATGCGCGCATTCGGCCACATCCACAAAAAGCGGGGGCTGTACGCGCGGCCGCACATGCCGTAGTTGCCTGCGCCAAAGCTGCCGCCGATGATGACCGTGAATTTGGGCACTTGCGCGCAGGCCACGGCCGTCACCATCTTCGCGCCGTGCCGCGCGATGCCTTCGTTCTCCACCTTGCGGCCCACCATGAAGCCGGTGATGTTTTGCAAGAAAACCAGCGGCACTTTGCGCTGGCAGCACAGCTCGATGAAATGCGCGCCTTTTTGCGCGGATTCGCTGAACAAAATGCCGTTGTTGGCCACGATGCCGACCGGCATGCCTTCAATCGACGCAAAGCCGCAAACCAAGGTGGTGCCAAAGCGAGACTTGAACTCGTCAAAATTGCTTCCGTCCACGATGCGGGCGATGATTTCGCGCACGTCGAAGGGCTTGCGGGTATCGGTGGGGATCACGCCGTAGAGTTCAGATGCTTCATATTTAGGAGCGTCAAACAATGATTTCACCTGGACAGAGGGGCTATTTCGATTCAAATTGCTGGTGATTTGCCTCGCGATGGCCAGCGCGTGCGTGTCGCTGTCGGCCAGATGGTCTGCCACGCCGCTCAAGCGGGTATGAACATCACCGCCGCCCAAATCTTCGGAAGTAACGACTTCCCCCGTGGCAGCCTTCACGAGCGGCGGGCCGCCCAAAAAAATCGTGCCTTGGTTTTTCACGATCACGGTCTCGTCGCTCATCGCAGGCACATAGGCCCCACCTGCGGTGCAAGAACCCATCACCACAGCGATTTGCGCGATGCCCTGCGCGCTCATGTTGGCTTGGTTGTAGAAAATGCGGCCAAAGTGATCGCGGTCGGGGAACACCTCGTCTTGGTTCGGCAAATTTGCGCCGCCTGAATCCA
>JAAFHN010000171.1 GCA_013298415.1 Comamonadaceae bacterium | reverse complement strand
CGCCAAGCGAATACCTGCAACCGCCGACAGCACCCTGGCCGGCGCAACATTTGGGTTGAACGCCTGGGCGCGGTGCACGTCAACATAGCGCTCCAGAGGGTCGGACTTCCAGCGCCCCGATGCCTCGCGCCAGCCCGCGATTCGGTAGAGCTCAGTGGGTGCGAGCAAATCCTCGTTTCGGATCGGCAGGGGCACGATGGCGTTGGGGCCGTCGGCGCCGTTGACACGTTGAAGGTCATCTGAGTCTCTGTAGTCCTGCAGCGTGCTGACCAATTTCTGCGCAGTGGGCTCGGTGATGCCATAAGACTTGAGCAATGACTCCAGCCGAGTCTGACCCGCTTGGCTACCCAGAGATGGATTCAGTGGAAGCAGCCCCCGCAGGTCTTGAATCCGAACGATCACTGAACCGTCCAGCAGGTAGGCCCGTCCATCAGCCCGAATCGGCGCCGCTCCAACGCCGATGCCGCGATCAGTTCGTGGAAGCACTGCCAGCATGTGCAGCACTTTCGCGCGGGCTGCGGCCAGTTCGTAGTCGGCGTCCACCCTGCGCTTGGCGGCCTGAGCCTTGTCGATGGTCGCGCGTGCGATCTCGCCCACCGCGGCACCCACAATGGCCATCATCACCAAGATGCCTAAAGTGAGCGGCAGGATGTAGCCACGCGGCGCGGGCCTGAGGCGCGTCTTCATCGCAACGGCAAGCCAAAAACTGATGGTGGCGTTGGCTCCGGCCAGCCGCTTGCTCCCAACGTCACCCCCCAAATCACCACGGGCTCGCTCCTGCTTCGATCCAGGATTTCAATTCTTTGCGGAATCCATGCGCGCTTGTTGGCGCTGGGGGGCCAGCTCGCCGAAGGCGCGGCATCGCTCGACCAGTACCGAAACGCACTGCGCTCGGGGAAGCTTGCGATTTCTGCCTGCTCTCCGGCAGGCATCCACTCGTCTCGGTACATGAGCTTCTTCATGCCCGGACCACCAGCTATGAGGCTCCACTGAATCCGAACGGGCGCCGGGGCTTCCCCCACCGACAAACTTTGAAGCGAAAAACAGTCGATCCGATCGGCGCTTCCAATGAAGTTTTCCTTGGCACTGGCTGACGCGGCCAGGCAGTGCGCCAGTACGTACTGAAATTTGTGCCTGGCCGCTGGCGCTTCAAACATTTGAAGCGCCACTTTGCTCATGCCCGACTGCGTGCGTGCAGCGAAAAAAAGCGCGGACACGAGCAACCCTGCCAGCATGCTCGTGATGATCAGTGCGATCAAGGTTTCGATCAGCGTGAAGCCTTGTGATCGTACATGGGCTGTTTTCATCAATTCCCGAATAGTTTGGGCTCTGCGGTCTGCGTCACCAGAGCGCGATGCGCCAAGAGCGTTACGGATTGCGCGATGACCGGTTGACTTCCTTCGAGCGTTTTGGCGGTCAATTGGACCTGTACGAGCTTCACCCCGTACCTTCCCACACCCATCGGGTACCCCATTTGCGCCTCCTCCGGCACAACTGTTTCAGTTTTCCATTGAAAAATATGGTCGCCCACGCGTTCTTCTCCGCTTGGACGATCGTACAGATTAACTGCGGTAATGAAATCCAACATCGTGCCACGCAGGATGCTTTCGTCTAGAGAAGACTGAACACGCACCGTGGTTGAAAGACTCTGTTGCAGCCATGCGATGATGACCACACCCACTCCGGCAAACAATACCAGCGCAACCAAAGCCTCTAGCAGACCAAATCCGCTTGAGAGGTGACGAGATTTTTTCTTCATATCGATCTGAGCTGATTTGACAATCGACAAGATCGGGCTTCAATTCGAAATAAATATTCCGCGCTTGACGACCCAATTCTTTTCAAAGTGATCTTCGAATCGTTGCAAGACGGAGCCGGTGAAACGATCAAATTGGGTTCAAACACGGCGCTCCAATTCGATGGGAAGTTCAGGTTGGCAATGTTTTCATTTGGCAGTGCGGCCAGCGCAAATCCTCGGCCTTCTAACATCGCGGTGGCCGAGAGCCCGGCGATCAGGGCAAGCACTTGCTGCAGCTCGGCTTGCTCCGCTCTTGCATCGATTTGCCGAGCGATCGGAGGCAGAGCTACCGCAGCCATCAAGCCAATGAGCGCGAGCACAACGAGCATTTCGAGCAAGGTGAAGCCCTGCTCGCGGAGGCGGGCCAGCGACACTAAGAAGGGCCTTCGGACACTCACACTACTTAGCGGCCTCGGGCGGTGTCACATCGCCTACATCTGCGTCGTTCCCCGCGCCGCCTGGCTTGCCGTCGGCGCCGAGAGACAAGAGTTTGAAACTCTGACTCGAATCCGCTGGCGGCACATACTGGTAGGCGCGTCCCCACGGGTCGAGCGGCAGGGCACCGTTCAGATAGGGGCCTCTCCACCGCGCAGCATACTGCGGGTCGCCCGGAGCGGTGACCAGCCAGGCCAGGCCTTCGGCTGTGTTCGGGTACTGGCCAATGTCGAGTCTCAAGGTTTCCAAGGCACCTTTCAGCAAAGAGATCTGCGCCTGTGCGGTCTGGGCCTTAGCGGTGTCAACCCTGGAGAAGAGGCGCGGGCCTACCAAGCCAGCCAGCAGCCCAACCAAAACCAGAACGACCAGCATCTCAATCAGCGTGAATCCGCGCCGCCCGCTTTTCGCCGCCGGTAGTTGGTCAAGACACCGCGCTTCGCGGCAGTGGCGGGCAAAATGGAATTGTTTCAAAATTTAATCTCCGTTAGGCTGGTCATGGCCAGCACGACACCAATCATGATGGTGCCGAGCGCGACACCGATCACGATGATGCTGGCTGGCTCGATCAAGGCAATGACTCGGCGCTGCATGCGGCGATGCTGATCGGCGCTGTTCAAGGCGATGTGGCGAGCCATCTTCACGACAGCGCCCGATTTCTCGCCTACGCGCAGCATCGTGAGGGCAGATTGGTTCAATAGCTTTCGATCCTTGACGGCATCTGAGAGCGACTTGCCGGCCCGCATCTCTCCGCCAACTGCCTGAAGCAGGCTTTTCGTGCGCGGCATTTGCCCCGCGTTCGCAGCCATCTCCACCGCCGCGAGGATCGGAACGCGCCCTGCAAGCAGCACGCTCAACATCGAGGTCCAACGCGCGGTTTCGCCAGACAAGATCCAGTGACCCAGGACGGGCACTTTCAGAGCAAGCGCTCGAAGTGCATTCACAGCACCTGGTTGGCGCAGGAGGCCCACCGCCACGACCACAAAAAACAGGCATCCCAGCAGTATCTGAATCCAGTACACGTTGGTGAATCGACCTGCCTTAAGCACGATTTGCGACAAGAACGGCAAATCTACCCCGCGCCCTTCGAGCAGGGTGGAAAATCTAGGTACCACGAAGGCGAAAATAAAGGCAATAGCCAACAAACCCGAAGAAACAAGAATCGAAGGATAAATCAGTGCTTCTTTCGTTTCATTTCTCAATTGCTCATCAAACTCCATTTGATCCGCAGCACTTGTCAGGCATTGCGCCATTTCCCCAGTGGCTTCTCCCGCATTGATGAGCACATAGACATATGAGGGAAAATCAAATCCGGCGGCGGTCAATGCTTCTGAAAAAGACTGCCCTTGTTGCAGAGCGCGCAGCACGCGGGCCATCGCCTCGGTGCTTTTGCCGGTGTTTGATCGGTCACTGAGTGTTTCAAAGGCCTCTACCAACCCGACGCCTGACTCAAGCATCGTGGCGATTTCACGCACGATTTGGGCTAAGTCTTTTTGGGTTGTGCGCCCGTAAGGGCTGCTCGGCGCATCGGCCCTGGCCTCGGTCTCTGGTTTCACCTCGATCGGCGTGAGGCCACGGCTCAGCAATTGAGAAATTGCTTCATTCGTGCTGGTGGCGTCTAAATGGTCCACGATCGCGTGTCCATTTTTGTCTGCCGCCTCAAATTTATACTTCATGCTCAAACCTAGATCGTTGGGGAGCGACGATTCATTGCAGGGCCTGTCACTGACACGTTGGGTGTTCGCGCTTGTGGCCGCCCGAACAGTCCCGAAGCAAACGCTTACCGCCGTCCGCGGGGACGCCGACAAGTACGCGGCGGGCGGACTCCGAACCTGGGCACGATTATCTCCGCACCGCGCTGCTGAGCGCGGCACTGGATCAGCTAACGCACCCCTGGCGCTCGATGCGGCAATCCGAGTGCCGAGTGCGCTTGGCAATGCGGCTGCGCAGCGAAAGCTGGCGAGCACAGGGTGCGGATACGCTTTGCATCATGACCAATCTGACATCCTTCGCTGCGCTGGCGGCACCACCTCCCGCGGGCCTTTACCTCGCGCGCTGCTTCAGCGCATTGCACCGCATGCCGCGCGTGATCGTGGGGCGGCAGGGGCAGTGGCGGGATGTGAGCGCGCAATTGCCGACCGCCGGGCACGTCCTGCGCGCGCCAAATCCGGCTGCTGCTTGCTTGGCGGCTTGGCACACCTCGCAGGCTTTGCAGCAGAGCGAATCTGCGCCTTGCGCCTGGCTGGCCCCTTGCGATGTGCAGCCGGTGAAGGCAGCGGGCGTAACCTTTGCCGCAAGTTTGCTGGAACGCTTGATTGAGGAACAAGCCAAGGGCGATCCTGCGCGGGCGCTTGCCTTGCGCGACGAAATCCACCACCTGCTGGGCAACGAGCTTTCCAAACTGCGGCCTGGGTCTGAAGCCGCCCAGCAGCTCGCCGCCGCGCTGAAAGCGCGCGGCCTGTGGAGCGCTTACCTGGAAGTGGGCATTGGCCCCGATGCGGAGATTTTCACGAAATGCCCGCCCATGGCCGCAGTGGGCCACGGCGCGCAAATTGGCATTCATCGCAGCACTTGGAACAACCCAGAGCCGGAGGTGGTGCTGGCCATCGATTGCGGTGGGCAGATCGTGGGCGCGGCTTTGGGCAACGATGTGAACCTGCGCGATGTGGAAGGCCGCAGCGCGCTGCTCTTAGGCCGTGCAAAAGACAACAACGCCTCCACTGCCATCGGCCCGTGGATTCGCCTTTTTGACGAGGACTTTTCGCTGGACCACGTGCGCAGCGCCGAAATCGAGCTGGAAGTGACTGGCCCGGCAAGCACCCTGCATCCGAACGGCTTTCATACCCGCTGCGTGAACACGATGAGCGCGATCAGCCGCGACCCGAGCGAGCTGGCACGCCAGCTCTTCGATGGCCACGACTACCCCGATGGCGCGATGCTTTTTTGCGGCACCATGGCCGTGCCCACGGCGGATCGCATCGCAGCAGGCGAAGGCTTCACGCACATCGACGGCGATGTGGTGAGCATCCGATCACCGGAGCTGGGCGAGCTGCGCAACACCGTGACCGCCAGCACGCAAGCCCCGCCCTGGCGCTACGGCATCGTCGATCTGATGCGGGATGTGCAGCGCATCGCTCAGAATTGAGCCTGGTTAGGTCAACAGATTGCTTCTTTATTCGCAGCAACAAATGTCGTAAATGTCAGGACAGAAGGCCAATTTCTCTTGAAATTGGGTCGCTGCTCAGCTTGGGGCAACCTGTTTCAAGCGACGCTGGGTTGGATGGCGTTGGGTGTGCAGACCGATTGCAGGCACTGTGTGAAGTCAGCGCCTCGCTTGCTCGTGCTGCCCCAGTCGGAGCGGATCGCGAAGAAGGTGTAGCGCCTTGCTCCGCCAAGTTGTGCAAGCGGCTGCTTGGGCTGGCATCAGGCTGCGGCGAGCCTTTACCCGGGCCTGCTCATGTCCGCGCGCTGTTCGTTGCGATCGCGCCCGCACCCCAGCGCTGCATCAAGAGCCACAGCACCGCAGCCAACACCAAGGCTGGCAGCCCGCTGCCAGCGCCGCCCGCCGCAGCCAACTGCGGCGGCGACCAGGTCAGGGAAATCGCCCACGCGTGAGCCAAATCAGGGTCAAGCTGCTGCGCAAACCAGGCCGCCACCAGCAAAGAGCCGACGGTAAAGCCCGCAATCCCCCATTCCACCCACGCGCTCGGACGGGCTGCGCGTGCGGCCGCGTAAGCCAAGCGCTCGATGCGCGCGGCGAAGTCGGGGGGAAGATCAGAGGAATGGTCGGCTTGTGCCGCACGGGCAAGAGCTTTAGCAATGCTGGGATCGGGTTTCATGGCTTACTTTCTCCAAACTGAGGGGCGAGCAGCTCGCGCAGCTTGGCGCGGCTGCGGTGCAAATGGCTTTTGATCGTGCCCTCGGCCAGACCGGTGATCGCGGCCAC
>JAAFHN010000199.1 GCA_013298415.1 Comamonadaceae bacterium | reverse complement strand
ATTTTTGTAGTGGTGCGTATCGGTGCGGTAGCGGGCCTGGCGCAGCTCCATGGGCACATCGTTGTAGGTGTAGGCGATGCGTTCCACCCAGAGCAGTGGCGTGGCGGGCGCAACCTGAAGCCAAGCCGCGTCTTGCGCATCGGCGGCAATCGCCCGGATTTTTTCACTGGCACGCAGCACGCGGGTGTCAAACCCGGTTTCGTAAAGGCTGTAAGTGGAGCCCGCGTGGTGGAGCAATTGTTCAGCGGTGAGCGTTTTGAAGCGCTGGGCGGGCAGCCACACGTCTTCCACGATGGTAGGCACGCCGCTGAACTTCAGCAAGCGGCGGGCAAAGATGACGGCCTCTTGCGCTTTGAGCTTCAGTGCGCGGGCGACATCGGCCGAGGCCCGGGCGCGTTCGCAAGCCAAGATTTGGCGCTGGGCGGGGCCTTCCGCCGCTGCATCGCCCGCATCGGGCACCAAGCGCAAAAAGCGGTACTGCGCTGTTTGTTCGGTGTGGGTGGCCACAAAGGTGCCCTTGCCTTGGCGGCGGGTCACTTGGTTTTCGGCGGCGAGTGCGTCGATGGCCTTGCGCACCGTGCCCTGGCTCACTTGGTAGCGCTGCGCAAGCTCGATTTCGCTGGGCATGAGCTCGCCGGGCTTCCACTCGCCAGACTGCATGCTTTGCAAGAGCAAAGCGCGGATTTGGCTGTAGAGCGGCGTGAATTGCGGTGTGAACTGCGGCGTGGCGGCAAACTCTGGCATGGCGGCAACTCTATCATCTTCTATAAGACACAACACTTGCTCAATCATCGCGCCGGTTGGCGGTTACCTCGGGATTACACTCGCACGGTTTGCCTTGGGCCACGCAACGCTCTGCGTGAGGGCTTGGGGCACGGATCACGTTTTTCACTTCCCTTGGAGCCTCAAAAATGAGCAAAGCCCCTGTTCGCGTGGCCGTCACCGGCGCTGCTGGCCAAATTGGTTACGCCTTGTTGTTTCGCATTGCCTCTGGCGCGATGCTCGGCAACGACCAGCCGGTGATCTTGCAATTGCTGGAAATCCCCGACGAAAAAGCCCAAAACGCGCTCAAAGGCGTGATGATGGAGCTGGAAGATTGCGCATTCCCGCTGCTGGCAGGCATGGAAGCGCACAGCGACCCGATGACGGCTTTCAAAGGCACCGACTACGCCCTGCTCGTGGGCGCACGCCCCCGTGGCCCCGGCATGGAGCGCGCCGATTTGCTGGCCGCCAATGCACAAATCTTCACCGCCCAAGGCAAGGCGCTCAACGCAGTTGCCAGCCGCGACGTGAAAGTGCTCGTGGTGGGCAACCCAGCCAACACCAATGCTTACATCGCGATGAAGAGCGCACCCGATCTGCCGCGCGAGAACTTCACCGCCATGCTGCGCTTGGACCACAACCGCGCGGCGAGCCAAGTGGCTGCCAAAACGGGCAAAGCTGTGGGCAGCATCCAAAAGCTCGCCGTGTGGGGCAACCACTCGCCCACCATGTATGCCGACTACCGCTTTGCCACCATTGATGGCGCATCGGTGAAAGAGATGATCAACGACCAAGAGTGGAACGCCAACACCTTCCTGCCCACGGTCGGCAAGCGCGGCGCGGCGATCATTGCCGCGCGCGGCATGTCTTCAGCCGCATCGGCTGCCAACGCAGCCATCGACCACATGCGTGATTGGGCGCTCGGCACGAACGGCGCCTGGGTCACGATGGGCATCCCATCGAACGGCGAATACGGCATTCCCAGAGACGTGATGTTTGGCTACCCCGTGACGTGCGAGGCCGGCAAATACAAAATCGTGGAAGGCCTGCCGATTGACGAGTTCAGCCAAGGCCGCATCAACGTGACGCTGAAAGAGCTGCAAGACGAAGCGGCGGGCGTGGCGCATTTGCTTTGAAAGTGCTAGAATACTGTTAATGCATACAGCTATTTCTGCCAATCCATGACCGCTGTTCCTCAAACGCTTCATCTGGAAAAAATCCTTTCAGAGATTCGCAATCTCAACGAGGAGACGAGCAAGTGGACGCGTGAGCAGCATCGGTTGATGGCGGAACGCGAAAAGCTCAATGCAGAAGCCGAAAAGCTGGAATCCGAGCGGCGCAAGCTCGACGCGGAGCGCTACAAGCTCGAAGCCGAGCGCGGAAAACTCATCCGCGACACCTGGTGGGCGCCGTTTTTGGCAATGGGTGCGCTGCTCGGTGCTGGAGCGGCGCTCATGGCCGCGGGCGTTGCGTTTGCCAAGGCCTTTCTGGTGCCCTGATGCTCCACCCCAATTCAGTCCTTCTCGGCGCCCACGCGGGCGCCGTTTTTTTGCCCGCTGTAGACCACTACTGCGGCCTGCCCAAGCGCATCGAGAAGGCGCTCGCATTGCAAGCCGAGTGGATCAGGGCGCACGGCTTCTGCGGGTTTGACGTGACGTTGGATTGCGAAGACGGCGCACCGGTTGGGGCCGAAGAATTTCACGCAAATCAGCTCTCTGTCCTGGTGAAATCAGTGTTCGATGCTACTAAAAACGTAGCATTTGAGCGCCAGCCTCGCTGTGCTGTGCGCATCCATCCTGTGGATCATCGGGCGTTTGAAAGCGATGTGCGGCTGCTTGTTGTGCCCCATGCGGAAAGACTCACCCATGTGATGCTGCCCAAAGCCGAGAGCGTGGCTGATGTGATCAGGCTGGTCGCGCTGCTCGATCAACTCGGCGCGGCCCAGCTTCCCGTGCATTGCTTGATCGAGTCGCCGCTGGCTGTTCACAACGCGTTTGAGATCGCTGCTCACCACCGCGTGCAGTCCTTGAGTTTTGGCTTGATGGATTTCGTGTCTGCCCATGGCGGCGCGCTCGATGAAGCGGCCATGAGCGCGTCCGGCCAGTTCAGCAACCCGCAAGTGCTGCGCGCGAAGCTGGAAATTGCAGCGGCTTGCCACGCTTACGGCAAAGTGCCCAGTCACTGCGTGGTCACCGAGTTCAACGACGCTGCCGCTTTGCAGCGCGCCGCAGCCCAGGCCCGTGAAATGGGCTACACCCGGATGTGGAGCATCCATCCGAACCAAATTGCACCGATCTTGCAGGCATTTGCGCCGAACAGCGCGCAAATCGCAAAAGCCACGGAGCTGCTGCTGGCGGCGCAAGCCGCCGATTGGGCACCGATCCGCTACTCAGACGTGTTGCATGATCGTGCGAGCTACCGGCTCTATTGGAGCCAGCTTCAGCGCGCACATGCCGCTGGATTGACGCTGCCGCGGGCGGCTCGCGCCTGGTTTTGACGCCTCACGGCGACTTCAAAGTCGTATTTGAGGAAAAATGTGGGCTATGTCCATATATTCAAATCATTTGGCGCTACATAGTCGATAGCTAATTTGACGCTTCACGCCAAAGCCCGCTACGCTGGGCTTCCATCGATTTCACTGAGAAAACATGAAAAGGTCTTACGTGTTCCGCTTGCTCCTCACTGGCATCTCCTTGGCCGCTGGCGTCGCGAGCGCCCAGCCAAGCCCGGCAGCACCCCCCGCCAAGAACCCCACCGCTCTTACCAGCAAAGAAATTCAGGCCCAAGTCGCACCGCGCAGGCCTGCCTCCGCAGTCGCGCCAACCGCTTCGGTGGCAGCTACCGCGGCGCCGGACCTTGTGGCTGAGCGAGTGCTTACCGGCGCAATTCGCTGCGAATTCGGCAGAGTGGTGAACGTGCAAGCGAATCCCAAGCAGCCCGGTTTCTTCACAGTCAGCGCGGGAAAAGCCAGCTTTGACATGAAGCCGCAGGTCACCAGCACAGGCACGATCCGCTTGGAAGACAAAGCAAAAGGCGGCGTTTGGCTGCAACTTGGCAACAAAAGCATGCTGATGAATGAAAAAATCGGCCAAAGGGTCGCCGATGAGTGCATGCATCCCGAGCAAAAGCGAGCGGCCGATGCCATGGCGGCTCAGCCCCCTGGCGGTGGACTATTCGGTGCGGCCGCCCCTGCGGCCAGTGCGGCGGCAAGTTCCGCGTCGCGCGCAGCATCCGCGCCTGCATCGGCTGCCATTGCCACGCCCGTTCTGAGCGCGGCATCATCAAGCGCTGCAAATTCGGCTGCACCTGCGGCCTCAGCCGCTTCTCGCTGAGCTGGTTCAGCACAAAATTCAATATAAAGCAGCACTTTGTCCAAGCATTTAAATCGTTCAATGCTATAAAAAAAGTAGCTCCGAACCGATAATACCGACGCGAGCGACAGCTGGTATTCGGTCTTTCCGCTACAATTCATACCCAATCATTCATACTTTTTGAGTTTGAAAGGCCGCATCCATGGAAGCAATCCTCGCCGAACGCGGGCAGGTGGTGATCCCCAAAGCCGCTCGCGACGAGCTCGGGCTTTTGCCAGGCATGAAGCTGGATGTGCGGGTGGAAGGCGGCAAGCTTGTGATTCGCAAAAACATCAGCGAGGCCCTGCAACGCGCTCGCGGTCGGTTTGCGCTTT
This sequence comes from Comamonadaceae bacterium, assembly GCA_013298415.1. GTDB lineage: Bacteria > Pseudomonadota > Gammaproteobacteria > Burkholderiales > Burkholderiaceae_C > JAAFHN01. The sequence goes on along the minus strand of JAAFHN010000199.1, from coordinate 1,256 downwards.
CTGACCCCGGCGAGCTTGATGCCTTGATGCGTGAAGTGCGTGGCCGAGCACCCGGTGACCCGATTGAAGCTTTTTCCGAACTGCGCGACGACATCGACATCCCCGAACACATCCGCACCGATCACGCCAAGCGCCGCGCGCAATGGCTGGCCACGCAAGCCGATGCAGGCAAATGATCGCTGTTGACACCAACGTGCTCTTTGACGTGCTCTTTGACGGCCCTACAGCCGATGCGAGCATGCTCGCGCTGGGCGACGCGCTCACGGTGGGCCCTGTCGTGATGTGCGATGTGGTGGCCGCCGAGCTCAGCTCGCGCGGGCAGGGCACCGAGCTGGTGGCCGCTGCCCGCGAAATGGGCGTTCAATTCTTGGCGATGGAAGAAAAATCCGCCGTACGTGCTGGCGAAATGATGCATCGCTACCGCCAAAACGGCGGTCCGCGTGGCCGCGCCGTCCCCGATTTTTTGATTGGTGCCCACGCACTTTTGCAGTGCAATGGCCTCATCACCCTTGATGCTGGCTTCAATCGCCAATACTTCAAGGGTTTACCGATTTTTGACCCCCTCACCGCAGCGTCGCGAAGCCGCCCGAACCCCTAACCTCTAGTCCCTCCCTGACCCCAGATCCCCTACCCCTAGGAGCCCACCATGTCTGAATTCCTCACCACCTACCGCGCCCATGTGGCTGAACGCGCCGCCCTCGGCATTTCCCCGCTGCCGCTTTCCGCCAAGCAAACTGGCGCGGTCATTGATCTGCTGAAGGCGCCGCCCGCAGGTGAAGAAGCGTTTTTGGTGGGTCTCATCAGCCACCGTGTGCCCGCAGGTGTGGACGACGCAGCCAAGGTAAAGGCCAGCTATTTGGCGGCAGTTGCCCACGGCAAAGAGGTGTGCGGCCTGATCAGCCGCGAACAAGCCACGCAACTGCTGGGCACGATGCTCGGCGGCTACAACCTCACGCCGCTGATCGAGCTGCTCGACGACGCAGCCTGCGGCCCTGTCGCCGCAGAAGGCTTGAAGAAAACCCTGCTGATGTTCGACCAGTTTCACGATGTGAAGGAAAAAGCCGAGGCCGGCAATGCCAACGCCAAGGCCGTGATGCAAAGCTGGGCCAGCGCAGAGTGGTTCAGCTCGCGCCCCGAGGTACCGAAAGAAATCAAGCTCGTCGTGTTCAAAGTGCCGGGCGAAACCAACACCGACGATTTGAGCCCAGCGCCCGATGCCTGGAGCCGCCCCGACATCCCCTTGCACGCTGTCGCCA
>JAAFHN010000165.1 GCA_013298415.1 Comamonadaceae bacterium | reverse complement strand
CGCCCAGGCGGGCGAGCGCATTCACCATGGGCTGCTTGCGGCCCATCAGTTGCGCGGCACCCGCATCGGCGCGGAACTCCCGCTGGCGGCTGAACCAGGCCACGATGATGTGCGCCAGAAAGCCGAGGATGATGTCAAGGATGAAGCTCGTGACCATGTAGCCGATGCCGGGGCCGTCGCTGTTGTTCTTCAAAATCACGCGGTCCACAGCGAAAGCGATCACGCGGGAGAGGAACACCACAAAGGTGTTCATCACGCCCTGAATGAGTGCCATCGTCACCATGTCGCCATTGGCAATGTGGGCCACTTCGTGGCCGAGCACGGCTTCCACCTCCTCTTGCGTCATGTTCTGCAAGAGGCCGGTGGACACAGCCACGAGCGCCGAGTTTTTGAACGCGCCGGTTGCAAATGCATTGGGCTCACCGTCATACACACCCACTTCCGGCATGCCGATACCGGCCTTGTCGGCGAACTTTTTGACGGTGTTGACGAGCCAGCGCTCGTCGGCGTTTTGCGGCTCGTTGATGATGCGCACGCCACTCGTCCACTTCGCCATGGGCTTGGAAATGAGCAAGGAGATGAATGAGCCGGTGAAGCCCACGATCAGCGCGTAACCCAGCAGCATGCCAAGGTTGAGCGTGCCGCCCGAGAAATAGCGGTTCACGCCAAAGATGGAAGCCATGATGCCAATCACGGCAACGATGGCGACGTTGGTCAGGATGAACAAAAAGATGCGTTTCATGCGAATCGAACTCCAGGGCAGCGATGCCGCCCGATGCGCAGGGATATTAGGGCACTCGGGTCCGATTTCAAGCTACCGTGGATGTTCCCTGTGAAGGCGTGCGGGATTTGGGCTTGGTTGAGGCGCTACGGGCAGGGATCCAGGAAGCAAAACACGCAAAAGTTTCGCAAAAGTCGCGAAAAGCAGCCTGAAGCAGCCTGAAGCAGCCCTACCGGATGCTGCGTTTTTTGTAGCATCGAATTCAACAGATACCTGGACAGTGATTCATTTTGATTTTGTTTTCTTAGTTTTGGCTGCTTTTTGCGCGTTTTGCGAAACCTCTGGGTCTTTTGCGTCCAAAACTGCCCCTCGGGTCTAAAACCGCGCCAACCACCCGAAGAACTCTTTCCACCATCTGAGTGCATTCGCGGGTTTCAAGATCCAGTGGTTTTCATCGGGGTACCACACGAGCCTTGCCGGGATGTTTTGGGCTTTGAGGGTGTTGTAGTAGGCCAGGCCTTGCGCATCGGGCACGCGGTAGTCGAGCACGCCGTGGATCACGAGCGTGGGCGTGGTGAGCTTTTCGGCGTGGGCGTGCGGGCTTTGGGCGTGGATTTTTTGCATGTCAGCAAAGTAGTCTGCGCCGAGCTCTTGGCGGTGCCAATGCCAGGCGTCATCTGCATACATGCCCACCCAATCCCAGCAGCCTGCGTGGCACACGTAGGCGTTGTAGCGGTTTTTGGGCAAATGACCGTTCATCCAGGCGACCATGTAGCCGCCATAGCTGCCGCCGGTGGCATACACGCGCTTTTTGTCGATGAAGGGCTTTTTCAGCGCCCAGTCTGTGGCGGCTTCCACGTCTTCAAGCTCGAGCTTGCCCCATTGGTGGGTGATGCTGTCGATGAACGCGTGGCCAAAGCTGGTGGAGCCGTGGTAGTTCACGCAGAGCACCACGTAGCCTTGGGCGGCAAACACTTGGTTGTTCCAGCGGTAGTGGAAGGTATCGCCGCTTGCGGTGTGGGGGCCGCCGTGGATGGCATGCATCAGCGGGTATTTCTTTTTGCGATTAAAGCCGGGCGGATAGACGACCCACATCTGAGCGGTGTTGCCTTGCGCATCCAGCTGGGGAGCAACGTTTGCGCCTTTGTAGAGCACCGATTCCCAAGCGCCCATTGGCACTTTTGCGAGCAGCTTGTCGTTGAAGTGCTCGATGCGGCTGGGTTGCAGCGCGTCGGCTTGGGGCGCTGTGTACAGGCGGGCGGGATGATCCATCGCGTCTGCCATCCACAGCACTTGGCCCGCGCGCACATCGAGCGCCTGCACCGTGCCGCCCTTGGCCCAGAGCGTGGGGGACTTGTCGGCCAGGGCTGCGCGCCACACATGGGTTTGGCCAAAGTCTTCGGCTTTGAAGGCGAGCGCGTCTCCAGCAATCCAGTGCAGCGGGGCCTGCGGCGTGCGATCCCAATCGGCGAGCACGGCGCGCAGCTTGGCCGTTTTGCGGTTCAGCACCGCGATTTGGTTTTGCAGGGTGTGGTGTTTGCCGATGTGGGCGCGCAGAAATGCGAGCTGCGTGCCATCAGCGCTGTAGCGCGGCGCGCTGTGATCCCAGCCTTTGGCGTCGACTACCGTTTTGGCATCTGCTTCTGTGCCCTTGCCAAAACGCTTGGGCACAGCAAGTTCCACGATGTGCGTGCAATTGCTGCCCAGCTTGCGCTCTTCGGGGTCGAACACGAAGGCAACAGTCGCGCCGTCGGGTGAGATGTCAAAGTGCGTGGCATCGTGCTCGGTGCGGGCGAGCTCGTAGCGGCTGCCTGCGAAGAGGTCCCGCGCTTTGCCGCTTTCCACGTCGATCACCAGCAAGTGCACCACGCGGTCTTCGGGGATGTTGTGGTCCCAGTAGCGGTATTGGGCTTCTTCGGTGGCGTAGGCCGTGTCTTTGCGGGCCTTGTGGTCGGCAAAGGCTTCGGCCTGCTCGTCGAGCTTCAGTTTGGGGTAAAGCCAGGTGGAGGCGAGGATGCGCTTGCCATCGGGAAACCACTTGAAGGCGCTCACGCCGCCAGCAAGCGCCGTGACGCGCCTCGCCTCGCCGCCATCGGGGGCGATCACATACAGCTGGGCTGCTTCGTCACTCTTGGCTTCTTGAGTGCGTTTGGCAAGGAATGCGATGGCATCACCCTTGGGCGACCAGGCAGGCTGCGCGTCTTTGTCGCCTGCGGCAGTGAGCTGGCGCGGCGCGCCGCCGAGGGTGGAGAGCAGCCACAGCGAGGTGCTGCCGGTGTTGGCCGCAGCATCGAAGCTCGTGAGGGTGGCAACCGCCTGCGCGCCATCGGGGCTTAGCGAGGGCGATCCCAGGCGCTGGATTTGCCACAGCAGCTCAGGCGTGAGCACTTGGGGTTTGGAGGATGTGTTTTTGGGCATGGGAAATGGTTTTAGCGCCGATTTTTGATTGAAATTGCCTGATTAGGACCGTGCCTCAGATAGAAACCCGTTCGCCCTGAGCTTGGTCGTTGGGCATGCCAGGGGCTTCGACAGGCTCAGCCCGAACGGAGGGGTCGATGCATCTGAGCCAAGACTCAAATCAGGTGAAATTACCTTACTGTCCTGTTTTTCATTGTATTTGCAGCTACGCAAATCATAGCAAACGAAGCAGCGCTGATTTCATGCCACAGGCGCCGTGAGCAGCGTCTGCGCGCTGCCAGGCATGGCCTCAGCGCTCACACGGGCGTTGGGCAGCAGCACTTGCAGCCGCCGCATCAGACTTGCATCCGCCGCCCCCGCGCCTGTGACTTGGACTTGCTGGGTATCGGCTGCGTAGAGCGCCAGCGCAGACCGCACGCAGCGCGCCGTCAGCTCGCAGAGCGTGGCCTGCACATCGCTGTGGCTGAGGTGTGCAAAAGGGGCGAGCTTGGCGTCCAACCATGCGGCGCTGAACAAATCCTTCGGCGCGCTTTTGGGGGGCTTCTTTGCAAAGTAGGGATCGGCCAGCAGCGCGTCAAGCAAGCCGTAGTGCACACGACCGGGCGCATGCGCCTCATCAGCCTCCAGCCGCTTGCGCCACAGATCCATCAGCACCGTGCCCGGCCCGGCGTCAAAGCCCCAGGCGGGCGTGGCTTCAGAAAACGAAACCTGGCAAATCGCATCCACGCAAACCCTGACCGTCTGCGGCGATGAAGTGGGTGGAAACGCTCTCAATTGAAGAGCAACAAATGCAATGAATACCTGGACAGATGGGCATTTTTTTGCAAAAAAGTGGCCCCAAACACCCAGCAGCGGCAAATTACTGCGCGCTCGCAACCGTCATGCTGGCAGCGGCTGCCCAATCGCGCTTCACGGCCTGCGCATGGCGCTTGAAATCGGCCATGGCGCTGGCAGGCAAGGGGATCGATTCGCTTTGCTTGGCAATCGTGAGCGGGTCTTTGTGCACGCCGTCGATGCGGAATTCAAAGTGCAGGTGCGGCCCGGTGCTCCAGCCGGTAGATCCCACATTGCCTATTGTTTGGCCCTGGCTCACGCTTTGGCCTTTTTTCACGCTCACTTTGCTCAAGTGGGCGTAAAGCGTGGTGTGGTTGCTGCGGTGCTTCACGATCACCACATTGCCGTAGCCGTTTTGCCAGCCTGCGAACTCCACCGTGCCATCGCCCACGGTGCGCGCGGGCGTACCAGTGGGGGCCGCGTAGTCCACGCCCAAGTGAGCGCGCCACTTGTTGAGCAGTGGGTGAAAGCGCATTTTGAAGCCGCTGGTCACGCGGGAAAACTCAAGCGGAGAGGTGAGGTAAGCCTTGCGCAGACTCTCTCCGCTGGCGGTGTAGTAGCCGCCTTTTTTGCCCAGTTCTTGAAACCAAATCGCGCCGATGGACTTGCCAGCGTTCACAAATTCTGCCGCCAGCACGCGGCCCGTTTTCAGCAGCTCGCCATCCGCTTCAAGCGCTTCATACACGACGTGAAAGCGGTCACCCTTGCGCAGCGAGCGGTGAAAGTCGATGTCGCCCGCAAAAATTTCTGCCATCTGCACCGCCACCACATCGGGCATGCGGGCTTCGTCGGTCGCGGCAAACAGGCTGGACTTGATCGTGCCGCTGCCGATGCGTTGGGTGGCCACCAGCGGGGCCATTTCCACTTTGGACTGCAGACTGCCGAGCTTGCGCTCCACGGTCAGGCGCTTGAAGTGCACTTCGTCGTCTGCCGACCAGCGCTGCGTGAGCCTCAGCAACTGGCCCGCGTCGTTCACCTCGGCTTGCACCAAGCGACCTCGGCCCAGCAGCATGGATTTGGCAAGCGTGTCGGTGCGCAAAAAGAGCGAGGCTTGCGCATCCACCACGCCCAAGCGTGCCAACAGCGCGTCCACACTGTCGTTGGCGCGCGAAACCTCGGATCGGGTCAACCGAAAGTCGTGGTTGGCCAACTGTTGGCTCTGGGCCAGCAAATCAAGCGGCTGCACCGATTGCGCCACCTGGCGCACAGGCAAATCTGCCGGATCCGGCGCGCGCGACACGGCCACAGCCGTGGCAGTGCCGAGCACCAGCAAGCCAGCGAATGCAGCGGAAAGCGGTTTTTTGTGCGCCTGCGCCCAAGCAGGCGCAGTGTTTCGCAACCGGAGCACGAAAGCGTCTAGGCGCTCCAGCGAGTGAACAACATTCATCAACTTCAAACCATCTCAGCCCAAGCGCTGCCTGACTCGCAGCGCTTGATCGTTCATGCCACACAGCGCGCACGACTTCCCATTTCGCACGCGCTGCTCCACCTACAATTTCTGACCCTGGGTTGACCGCTGCCGAGCTGCCGCTCGTGCGGCAACCGTTGCAACTGCGCAACGAAAAATGTCGCACCCAATGCCGATAAGCGGCGATTTTAGCGCCAGCAACTGGCGTTTCACCCCGAATTACCCTATGCAAACTTCCGTTTCCACCGCCGACAGCAAAGAAGTCTCTGCACCCAGCCTTGACGCGGCATTGGCCCAATGCTCGGATGCCGTGCGCGAAGCTTGGGCCGTAAGCCTGCGCGGCACGGACGAACTGCTCCCGCAAACCGAGTGGCTCGCCAAACTCAAACGCAGTGAAACCAGTGGCAAGCCGCTGCGCATCAAGCTCGGCCTGGACCCCACCGCCAAAGACCTACACGTGGGCCACACGGTCGTGCTCAACAAGATGCGGGCCCTGCAAGACATCGGCCACACCGTGATCTTTTTAGTGGGCGACTTCACAAGCATGATTGGCGACCCTTCAGGCCGCAACACCACCCGCCCGGCCCTCACCCGCGAAGAAATCGAGGCCAACGCCAAGACCTACTACGACCAAGCCTCGTTGGTGCTCGACCCCGCCAAAACCGAGATCCGCTACAACTCCGAGTGGAGCGATCCGCTCGGCGCGCGTGGCCTGATCCAGCTCTCGGCCCGCTACACAGTGGCCCGCATGATGGAGCGCGATGATTTCAACAAACGCTTCAAAAGCGGCCAGTCGATCAGCATCCACGAGTTTTTGTACCCGCTGATGCAGGGCTATGACTCGGTGGCGCTCAAAAGCGACTT
>JAAFHN010000622.1 GCA_013298415.1 Comamonadaceae bacterium | reverse complement strand
GCTGCAACCAGGCGCAGAGCGCGCAGCACCCGATCACGCGCCTGAGCTTGGTGGGTGTGCGCCGCCAAACCGACGACAAAAACCTGGATGCCGAGCAACTCACGGAATGGGTGGCGCAGCAAGCGGGCTTGAGCTATTTCCGCATCGATCCGCTGCGCGTGGAAGTGGGCAAGGTGGCGGATGCCATGAGCGCGCAGTATGCGGAGCGGCATCGCATCTTGCCAGTCTCCGTCACACCGTCTGAGCTGGTGATCGCCACCTCTGAGCCCTTCATCAACGATTGGGTGGAAGAGGTGGAGCGCCAAGCCAAGCGCAGCGTGCGGCGTGTGCTGTCTAACCCCATCGACATTCAAAAGTACACTGCAGAATTCTTCGCGCTGGCCAAAAGCGTGCGCATGGCCAACCGCACCGGCGGCAATTCCGGCGGCGCGAGCTTTGAGCAGCTGGTAGAGCTCGGCAAAAACGCCAAAGCGCTGGACGCGAACGACGCAGGCGTGGTGCAAGTGGTGGATTGGCTGTGGCAATACGCTTTTGACCAACGGGCGAGCGACATCCATTTAGAGCCCCGCCGCGAGCAAGGCGTGATCCGCTTTCGCATCGATGGCGTGCTGCATCCGGTGTATCAAATGCCGCTCGGGGTGATGAACGCGATGACTTCGCGGATCAAGCTCTTGGGCCGCATGGATGTGGTGGAAAAGCGCCGCCCACTCGATGGCCGCATCAAAACCCGCAATCCGCGCGGCGACGAAATTGAGATGCGGCTTTCCACCCTGCCCACCGCCTTTGGCGAGAAGCTCGTGATGCGGATTTTTGACCCTGAGAGCGTGGCCAAGGATTTGGATGCCCTTGGGTTCTCCGAGCTGGAAGCGCGGCGGTGGGAAGAAATCACGGCGCGGCCCTACGGCATCGTGCTCGTGACTGGCCCCACCGGCTCGGGCAAAACCACCACGCTCTACGGCACGCTGCGCCGCTTGGCCACCGAAGAGGTGAACGTGAGCACGGTGGAAGACCCGATTGAGATGATCGAGCCGAGCTTCAACCAAACCCAGGTGCAGGCCAACATCGATTTCACCTTCTCACACGGCCTGCGCGCCCTGATGCGGCAAGACCCAGACATCATCATGGTGGGCGAAATCCGCGATTTGGAAACGGCCGACATGGCGGTGCAAGCCGCGCTCACAGGCCATTTGGTGTTTTCCACGCTTCACACCAACGACGCGCCTTCAGCCATCAGCCGCTTGATGGAGCTGGGCGTGCCCTCGTATTTGCTGAATGCAACCGTGGTGGGCGTGCTGGCGCAGCGCTTGGTGCGCACGCTGTGCAAAGCCTGCAAGCAGCCTGATCCGGATGCCGATCGCTCGCGTTTGGAAGAGCTTGCCAAGCCCTGGAAGATGCAAGGCGAATACCGCGCCTACAAAGCTGTGGGCTGCGTGGATTGCCGGATGACGGGCTTTCGCGGGCGCCAAGGTTTGTATGAGCTGATGCAAGTCACCGAAGCGTTTCGCAAGCTCGTGACCACATCACCCAGCTTGGATGTGCTGCGCCGCCAAGCCGTGACAGACGGCATGCGCCCCCTGCGCTTGGCAGGCGCGATGAAGGTGGCCGAGGGTGTAACCACCATCGAAGAAATTTTGGCCACCACGCCGCCGATGGCGCTCTAGCTGGCCATTTCTTGCCGCTTCAACCGCTCGCTTTTCCAATAGACGTCATCACCGCTCGATCCATCGAGGCGAAAGCGGTTGAGCACGCGGGCAAGCACAAAAAGCAGGTCGCTCAAGCGGTTCAGGTACTGGCGGGGCTCGGGGTTGATGGCCTCGATGCTGCCGAGTGCCACCACGGCCCGCTCGGCCCGGCGTGCGACCGTGCGGCACACGTGTGCCAAGCTCGCGGCGCGCGTGCCTGCAGGGAGGATGAATTCAGCCAGGCGGGGCAGGGTGGCGTTGTAGCGGGCCAAAGCAGCGTCTAAATCGGCGAGCGCTTCGGGCTTCAGCAGGGTGTAGCCCGGGATGGAGAGTTCGCCGCCCAGGTTGAAAAGCTGATGCTGTACTTCTACGAGCAGCTCGCGCACGTCTTCAGGCATGGGCTCGCAGAGCAGCACGCCAATGCTGGAGTTCAGCTCATCCACATCGCCCATGGCGTGCACGCGCAGTGCGTCTTTGCGCACCCGAGCGCCGTCGCCCAAGCCTGTCGTGCCG
>JAAFHN010000625.1 GCA_013298415.1 Comamonadaceae bacterium | reverse complement strand
CCCGAGCTCACAGTGGAGCAAGCCATGATGGGCGGCGGCAGTTTGCCCACCATGGTGGATTTGGCACCGCAGCCGCAGCAGCGCTTCGATTTGGATCGCCCCCTGCGCGAAGCCCGCGATGCCTTTGAAAAAGCGTATTTCGAGTTTCACCTCGCCAAAGAAGGTGGCTCGATGACGCGTGTGGCCGAAAAAACCGGCCTGGAACGCACCCACCTGTACCGCAAACTCAAGCAGTTGGGCGTTGACCTCACGCGCGGCAAGCACCGAGGCTGATGCCGCTATAATTGCGGGCTTCGCTCAGAAAGCGGCGCCCTCAAGCGCCACCAGCAGCGACAGCAAACAGATTCAGGCCAAGTAGCTCAGTTGGTAGAGCAGCGGATTGAAAATCCGCGTGTCGGTGGTTCGATTCCGCCCTTGGCCACCAAACAAAATGCCACCCTTGCGGTGGCTTTTTCATTTGGTGGTTTCGGGGTGGATGAGACCACCGCTGTGGTTCGCTCAGCAAGAGTCCGGGGGACTGTTGCTGGACGTGCGCAGCACGGTCGCGAAGCGATGGCTGGATCGCCCCAAAGCGATACGGCCACCTTCCGCCCTTGGCCACCATTTCGACTTCCGCTAAAGTGCAAAGAAGTCCAAAAAGCCTTAAGTTTCAACGACTTAGGGCTTTTTTGTTTTCCGGGGTGGTGCAGTAACTTCCGCAGTAACTCAAGAGAAGTAACTTTTGAGCAGTTCGAGTTACTGCAAGGATCGTTCGCTGGAGAGCCTGGATTGACCGCCGTGGTGAGCCGCCCGGTCCGCTGATTCAGTCGCGTCGCGGGCTAGCTGTTGAAGTTGCAGCGGCATAGCTGACTGACAAGACCAGGGCTGGCAACACATCGTCTCGCAGCGCGAGGCCGGGGTGTGGGGTGCGATGCATGCTCATGCCAACGACACGCTGGCTTGCAGCTCATCCCAGGGGGCAGACAGCTTGCGGCCGTCGCGCAAGAGCAGGCCAGCGGATTCGAGTGCTGCCACGTCTTGATGCACGTTCTTATAGTCACGGCCAATCGAGGTGGCCAGCTCTTGCACGCTGCTTGCGCCGTGCTGTCGTACATGCGTGAGCAGCTCCAAGCGCTTGGGGCTCAGGGTTTCGAGCATCGTGCGCAGGTCTAAGAACGTGACATGGGTTTCATTCACCCGGCCACCTTTCGCAGCCTTGTTCCACGCCGCCGCGAAGCGCTGCCCCATGTCTTGCAGGCTACCCACGTGGGCTTGCACTCTATTTGCTGGCTTCTTCATCGTCTTCACCTTGGATTCGTTCAATGTCTCTCAGGAAGTCTGCGATCAGGGCTTCCACGCTCACGAAGCTGTAGCGGCTTTCTTTGGCTCGGATGTGTTTGTGGTCGCCTTTGCCGCGTTCGTTGTCGTAGCCCACGATGCGTTTGCCTTCCTTGCCGTAGTACAGGCTGTACTTCAATCCATGTATGCGCTCGGCATCTGCTTGCGGAAGCTGCCAAATCACCATCTCTACGATTGCGCCGTCAGGTAGCACGGCTTTGTCGTAAAAAATCCGCGTTGCTTTGCCTGTCATATGGTGCATTGGGCCATGAATTATTTATGGTGTCAAATGCCATGAAAGATTCGACTCATTGCGCATCACCCTTGCGCAGCTTGTCCAAGTAGTCAGCCCAGGTTTGCAGCATCGTGCGGCGCTGGGTTTCAATCACCAGAGGGGCAACGCCTAGCCGCCCAGCGAGCATGGGGCGGCCGTGGTGGCGTTCACCCCTGAACACGAAGCGGCCATTGCCTGTGAGTGCCTGAAGCTCCCGCAAAATGGACACGGCTTGCGCGGGCAGCGGCACGAGGTGCGGCAAGCCGTTGACCTTGCCCGCCCTTTGGCGCTTCATGCGGGCAGCGGGCACGCTCCAGGTGGCAGCATCAAGGTCTATCGCAGCCCATTCCCCAAAACGCAGTTCGCCGGGGCGCAGCAACAGCATGGGCTGCAAAGCCAGCGCAGCCCGCACCACGTAGGTGCCTTTGTAGGCAGCGCATGCCCGCAGCAATTCGCCTAAGCGCATCGGCTCCAAGATCGCGGCAAAGTGTTTCACATTGGGGCGTTTGAGTGCGCCTTTCAAATCGCGTGCAGGGTTGCTCGTGGCTTTGCCCGTGGCCACTGCAAAGCGAAAGATTTG
>JAAFHN010000094.1 GCA_013298415.1 Comamonadaceae bacterium | reverse complement strand
TAACCCCCGGGTTCACACCCATCGGGTTTCGCGCTTCAACCCGTATAACCCGCGCTCAACATTGGAGAGAACGTGCAGGTTATTCAGCTGCTCATCAGCGGCATCGCGCAGGGCTGCATCTACGGATTGATCGCCCTGGGCTTCGTGCTCATCTACAAAGCAACCGAGACCGTGAGCTTCGCGCAAGGCGAGCTGATGATGCTTGGGGCCTTCTTGGGCTTGGCCCTGACGACCGTGATGGGCCTGCCTTTTTGGCTGGCTGTGCCTGCAGCCGCGCTTGCCATGGCGCTCTCTGGCATGGCGATTGAGCGGGCGGTGATTCGCCCGATCCTTGGGCAGCCTGCCTTTTCAGTGGTGATGCTCACGATTGGCATTGGCTACGTTGCGCGCGGCTTGATCACGATGATTCCCGGCATCGGCACCGACACCCATGCGCTCAAAGTGCCCTACAAAGACGTGACGTACAAATTCGGTGCTTTGGTGCTGAGTGCTGAGCAATTGGTGGTGATCGGGGCCACGGCGTTGCTGTGCGCAGCGCTCTACGTGCTCTTCAAATACACCAAGCTCGGTATTGCGATGCAGGCTTCGTCGCAAAACCAGCTCGCAGCGTTTTACATGGGAATTCCGGTGCGCAGGTTCAATGCACTGGTTTGGGGCTTGGCGGCGGCTGTGGCCGCCATTGCCGGCATGCTGCTGGCACCCATCACATTCGTACACGCCAACATGGGATTCATCGGCTTGAAGGCGTTTCCGGCCGCAGTGGTGGGCGGCTTCGGTAGCTTGCCCGGCGCGATTGTGGGTGGGCTGGTGATTGGCGTAGTGGAGTCGATGGCAGGTTTCTTTTTGCCCGAAGGTTTCAAAGACATCGCCGCGTATGTCGTCGTGCTGATCGTGCTGATGGTGATGCCCAATGGCTTGTTTGGCGAAAAACTGCGCAAGAAGGTGTAGATCCAGATGCGCTTCATTTTCAAGACCGATTACGACCAAGACGTCCGCTTAGCGAAGCACGGCGGGCACGTGTTTTGGTACAGCGCGCTCATGCTGGCACTCGTTGCCGCGCCGTGGGTGCTGCCCTCCTACTACTTGGCGCTCTTGATCCAAGTCCTCATCTACAGCGTCGCAGGCCTTGGCTTGATGCTGCTGGCAGGCTTCACTGGCCTCTTTTCGCTTGGACACGCTGCGTTTTTGGGCGTGGGCGCATACACCCAAGCCTACCTCACAGGGCACGGCGTGCCGTTTCCGATTTCGATGGCGCTTGCTGCAGGCTTGAGCGCGGCCGTCGGCGTGGTGGTGGGTTTGCCCGCGCTGCGCGTGAAGGGCATCTATTTGGGAATCGCCACACTTGCTTTCGGTTTCATCGTGGAAGAGGTCTTCGCCCGCTGGGAGCGCGTCACCGGCGGTAACTCGGGCATGACGGTGAAGGCGCCGGATTTCGGGCCCTGGCAGCTCACAGGGGATGTGCCGTTCTACTTCCTGTGCTTGGTGTGCACGGTGGGGGCCACACTCTTTGTGGTGAACCTCTTGCGCGCGCCGACAGGCAGAGCCTTTGTGGCGATCCGCGATTCAGAGGTGTCGGCGCAGAGCATGGGCATCCACCTGGCGCGCTACAAAACCCTGGCCTTTGCCATCTCTGCAGGCCTCGCCGGTTTGGGCGGTGCGCTTTATGCGCACATGATCAAATTTTTGTCGCCCGAGCAGTTCAACATCATCCAGTCGCTGGATCTGTTGCTGCTGGTCGTGATCGGCGGCTTGGGCTCAGTGCATGGGGCGTTTTTGGGCGCGATTTTTCTGATCACCATGCCAGAGCTGATTTCTGCCAGCAAAGATTTCCTGCCGACAGCGATTGCACAGGCGCCAGGTCTGAAGGCCGTGGTCTACGGCGGTGTGCTGATTGCCTTTGTACTCTTTGAGCCGCTTGGCTTGTATGGCCGCTGGCTCAAGGTTCGCACTTACTTTCAGCTCTTTCCGTTCTATCGCAAGGGCATGTTCAAGCGGCAAAAGTCGTTCCAAAAATCGGATCGCCTCAAATGAACGCGGATACAAAGCCCTTGCTGGAAGTGCGTAACCTGGGCGTTCGCTTTGGTGGCGTGCGCGCGGTGCATGAGGTGAGTTTTGACGTGAAGCCCGGCGAGGTGTTCACGCTGATCGGCCCCAATGGGGCTGGCAAAACCACCGTGTTCAACCTGCTGAGCCGCATCTACACCCCCACGAGCGGCGGCATCCAGTTCCTCGGCCAAGATTTGCTGGCCAAGGCCCCGCACGACGTGGCGGCCATGGGCTTGGCCCGCACCTTTCAAAACATCGAGCTGTTTGAGCACGCAACCGTGCTGCAAAACTTGCTGGTCGGCCAGCACACCCACCGCAAAACCAGCCTCTGGCAAGAGGTGCTGCACACCAAAGCCGTGCGCCAGGCCGAGATCGCCGCGCGTGAATCGGCGGAGCGGGTGATTGATTTGCTCGATTTGCAACACCACCGCGACACCATGGTGATGGGCCTGCCCTACGGCGTGCGCAAGGTGGTGGAGTTGGCGCGGGCGCTGTGCGTGCAGCCCAAGCTTTTGCTGCTGGATGAACCCTCCAGCGGGCTCAACACCGAAGAAACCGACGACATGGCTTTTTGGATCTCCGACATCCGGCGAGAACTTGGGATCACCGTGCTCATGGTGGAGCACGACATGACGCTGGTTTCTCGCGTGAGCGACCGTGTGCTGGCGATGAACCAAGGTGAACTCGTGGCACTCGGCACACCAAGCGAAGTGCAATCGCACCCCGGCGTGATCGAGGCCTACCTCGGCCAAAGTGGAGACGCGAGCAGCTTGCGCCGCGATGCAGAAAAGGCGGCCGCATGAGCGACGAATCGCGCATCGACCCGCCCGTGAGCGATCAAGCGATGCTGAAGCTCACCAATGTGGAGAGCGCTTACGGTCCGATCAAAGCGATTCGAGGTGTGAGCCTGGCGGTGCGGCGCGGTGAGATCGCTACCATTTTGGGCAGTAATGGTGCCGGTAAAACCACGATCCTGAAAACCATCAGCGGCATCATCGATCCGATCAAAGGAAGCGTGGAATTCAAGGGAGAGCCGATCACGGGCATGGACCCGGCCCGCATCGTGACGCGCGGGCTATCGCATGTGCCTGAAGGCCGCGAGGTGTTTCCGCTGCTGTCGGTGATGGACAACCTGCGCATGGGCGCCTACACCCGGCGCGACCGCGATGGAGTGGCCCGCGACGTGGAGGCGGTTTTTGCGTACTTTCCGATTTTGAAAGAGCGCGCAAACCAAGAGGCGGGCTTGCTTTCAGGCGGGCAGCAGCAAATGCTTGCCATTTCGCGCGCGCTCATGGCCAAGCCCGATGTGATGCTGCTCGATGAGCCAAGCTTGGGGCTCAGCCCCAAGCTCACGCGAGAAATCTTCGAGATTGTGGTGCGCATCAACCGCGAGCGTGGCACCACCTTGCTTGTGGTGGAGCAAAACGCACTGATGGCGCTCAATGTGGCCGACTACGGCTATGTGCTGGAAAACGGCCGCATCGTGATGGAAGACACCACCGCCAATTTGCGCGAAAAGGAAGACATCAAAGAGTTCTACCTCGGCATGAAAGAGCAAGGCGTGCGGGGCGAGCGCCGCTGGAAAAAGAAAAAGAACTGGCGCTAGAGGCAAAGAACATGGCAAAACTCTGGGAAGCCCAACACATTCCACGCGGCACCACGCCGCCCGTAGAGGGGAGCACCGTCACCGAGATTTTTTGGAACGCGGCGGCCAAGCGGGCCGAGCGCGTGTTCATGCGGCAAAAGCACTTGGGCATTTGGCAAAGCTACACCTGGGCGCAAACGGCCGAGGCGGTGGGCGAAATTGCGAATGGCTTGCTGAGCTTGGGGCTGCAAAAAGGCGAAGTGGCATCGATTGCGGCCAACACCAACGTGGAGTGGATGCTGTGCGACATGGCCATCATGAGCTGCGCGGCAGTGAGCAACGGCATCTACCCCACAGATGCCGCTGCGCAGGTGCAATACCTGTGCGCCGATTCGCGCACGCGCGTGCTGATCGTGGAAGACGACGAACAGCTCGATAAAGCCTTGCAGGTACGTGAGACCTTGCCCGATCTGGCCCACATCGTGGTGCTGGACATGGAAGGCCTGGCCGATTTGAACGAGCCCGGCGTGATCTCGCTCGATGCCTTGCGCGAAGCTGGCCGCGCGCTTGCCAAATCCCATCCGAAGGCGCTCGATGAGCGGCGCGCCTGTTGCAAGCCAGAGGACTTGGCGATCCTCGTTTACACCTCAGGCACGACCGGAAAGCCCAAGGGGGCAATGCACCTGCACAAAGGCATCGTGCATGCCATGCGAGGCAATTTTGAGACGGTATACGCCGATGAGCGCGATGAAAAGATGGCCTTTTTGCCGCTTTGCCACATCGCAGAGCGCATGGGCGGCGCGTTTTTGTCGGTCTACACAGGCGCGGTGCTCAACTTTGTGGAGAACCCGCAAACCGTGCCTGAGAACGTGCGCGAGATTTCGCCCACGATCTTCACTGCGGTGCCGCGCGTGTGGGAAAAGCTCTATTCCGGCGTGATGATCGCGCTCAAAGAATCGGGCAAGTTACAGCAGGCCGCTTACGGCTGGAGCATCGGCGTGGGCCAGCAAGTGGCTGAGCTGGTGCTGAAAGGCGAGCCGGTGCCTGGCACGATGAAGGCAAAGTTCGCCTTGGCTGAGACCCTTGCGCTGCGCAATGTGCGCAAGCTGATCGGAATTGACAACGCGCGGTTTCTCGTGACTGGCGCAGCGCCGATTTCCGCCGATCTGGTGCGTTGGTACTTGGCGCTTGGCGTGCCGATGCTGGAGGTGTGGGGCATGACCGAGACTTGCGGCGCAGCCACATACACGCCTGCAGCCAAGATCAAGCCCGGCATGATTGGCCCCGCAGCCGGTTTCAACGAAGTGAAGGTGGCACCCGACACGGGCGAAATCATGGTGCGTGGCCCCAACGTGTTTGCAGGCTACTTGAATTTGCCGGAAAAAACGGACGAGACTATTGATGCCGAAGGCTGGCTGCACACGGGCGATGTGGGCCTGATGGACGAAGAAGGTTTTTTCAAAATCACCGACCGGATGAAAGACATCATCATCACCGCCGGCGGCAAAAACATCACCCCCAGCGAGTTTGAAAACGAACTGAAATTCTCGCCCTACATCACCGATGCGGTCGTGATCGGCGACAAGCGACCCTACTTGGTGGCCATCGTGATGATCGACCAAGACAACGTGGAAAAGTACGCGCAAGACAACGACATCCCGTTTTCAAATTACGCCTCGCTCACGCGCACGCCCGAGGTGGCCGCGCTGATCCAGGGGATTTTTGACCACGTGAACAGCAAGTTTGCTCGCGTGGAGCAGGTGAAGAAGTTTTGGCTGCTTGACAATCAACTCACCGCCGAAGACGAAGAGCTGACGCCCACGATGAAGCTCAAGCGCTCGTTTGTGGCGAAGAAATACGCGCCGCAAATCGAGGCGATGTACTGATGATTTTTTGTTTGAAAACTGACCCGTAGGAGACTGAAATGACGATGATGAAATTGGCCAAGCGCATCGCTTGGGTGGCGGCTGCGGCTTGTGCGTTTACTGGCGCCGCCCATGCGCAGCAACAGGGCGTGAACAAAGGCGAGCTGGTGCTTGGCTCCATTCAAGATTTGAGCGGCCCGATTGCTGGTTTTGGCAAGCAAGTGCGCAACGGTCTCATGCTTCGGGTGGACGAGGCCAACGAGCAAGGCGGCATCAACGGACGCAAAATCAAACTCAACGTGGAAGACTCGGCTTACGACCCGCGCAAAGCGGTGTTGGCCGCGCAAAAGCTTGTGAATTCAGACAAGATTTTTGCGATGGTGGGCCACATCGGCACCGCACAAAACTTGGCTGCCATTCCAGTGCAAAACGAGAAAAACGTCATCAACTTCATGCCCGTGACAGCGGCGCGTGAAATGTACGAGCCTTTCCACAAGCTGAAGTTTGCAGGCTTTGCGACTTACTTTGACCAAATGCGCATCACCATGCCGCGCATCGTGAAAGAGAAAAACGCGAAGAAGGTTTGCACAATTTACCAAGACGATGAATTCGGCTTGGAAGTGGTGCGCGGCGCAGAAGCTGGCCTGAAAGCCATGAACATGGAATTGGCTGAACGCACGAGCTACAAGCGCGGTGCAACAGACTTTTCCAGCCAAGTGGCCCGCATGAAAGCAGCAAACTGCGACTTCGTGGTGCTCGGCACCATCATCCGCGAGACGATTGGCACGATTGGTGAGAGCCGAAAAACGGGCTTTTCACCCACCTTCTTTGCCTCAAGTGCAGGCTACACCGACCTGATCCACAAGCTCGGCGGGCCAGCAATGAACGGCCTCTACGCCGCCATGACCATGCAGCATCCCTATGCCGATGAAGCGTCGCCCAACATCAGCTTCTGGGCCAAAAAGTACCGCACCAAGTTCAACGAAGACGCAACCGTGTTCAGCGCTTACGGCTACGTGATCATGGACAACTTCTTGCGCGCCGCGCAAAAGGGCGGCACGAACCTCACGACCGACAGCTTCATCAAAGCCATGGACACGATGAGCTACCCCGCCGACATCTTCGGCGGTGTGCCGATGACTTTCACCCCCACCAAGCGCCTCGGCAGCAACCTTAGCCGCATCTCCCAGATCCAAGACGGCCGCTGGAAAGTAATCACCGACTACATCAAAGAGTGATACGCGCTTGAGCGAGCCACGGTTTCCGGCGCCGTGGAATCCGCTCAATCTGTCAAAGCGGCCAAGTTCGCAATCTGCGGCTTGGCCGCTTTTGCTTTTCAGCTGCCTGATGCGAGCTTGAGCCCAAACACGCGCGCTACCTTCGCGGGACTCATCGCGGTGTAGGTGGGTCGGCGCACTGCGCCGGGTATGTTGGGCGGCTGCACTTGGGCGGCCAGCACGCTGGCTTTGCAGGCCGTGCCCATGCGCTCAGCCATGCGCAGAGCATGTTCGTAGCGCGTCATCGCCTGCGGCTGGGTAAGGTGATACAGGCCGGGCTGAGCCTGCCAGTGGGGCAATGCCACCAACTGCCTGAGCGTGCCCGCAATTTCTGCGACGTTGTTGACGGAGGAGATTTGGTCGTTGGAGATCTGCAAGGTCTGGGCTTGGGCGAGCGCTTGAGGAAGGCTAGATAAGAAGTTTTTGCCGCCTTCACCCCAAAGCCAGCTCACTCGAAACACGAAGTGCGCCCCCCTTGTTGCGAGCACGGCCGCTTCGCCTGCCACTTTGCTTTTGCCGTACTCGTTGATCGGGTCGGTTGGGTCGTCCTCGGTGTAGGGTGTGCGCTTTTCGCCGTTGAACACGTAGTCCGTAGAAAAGTGAAAGAGGCTGGCACCCACCGCACTTGAGCTCTCAGCCAAAACTTTCGGCAGCGTGCAGTTCATTGCGTGAGCTTGATCGGGATGCGCCGCGCAGTGCTCCAAATTGCTCATGGCAGCGGCGTTGATGATGAGCTCAGGCCGCGTGCTGTCGATGTAGGCTGCGACTGCTTGAAGATGAAGCAAGTCCAACTCTTTCCGGGTTGGCGCAAGCGCAGCCGGAAACTGCCGCAGCAGTTCCGCGCCCAAAAGACCTGAGGAGCCGAGGATCAGCGTTTTCATGCCGGTCACCAAGCGCTGTTTCGGTGGCGTGTGACCACGCAACGGCCTCGTGTAAGCCGCATGAAACCCGCGAAGCGCTCCAACTCTTCCATCACATCGCGTTGCAAGTGGCGATGCTTGGCCATGCTTTGGGTAAAGCCGATCTCTGCGTGGAGCACCTCGTTGGCTGCGTGCAAATTCGCCCAGCCTAGGATTTGACTGCCGATCAGAAGCGGCATGGCGTAGTGACCCAGTTGGCGTTTTGCAGCCGGGGTGTAGGCTTCGAAGCGGTAGGCCCAGCCGTGGAGTTGCTCGAGGCGTTGGCGATCCCAAACGATGGGGTCGAAGGGGGCGAGCAAGCGCACGCCTTTTGGTTCTTGGTCGATGTGGTCCTTGGGGTTTTCGCCTTCAGGCCAGAGCCAGGCGATTCCGTCGGCTTGGATTTGCGGCGCTTCGCGCAGCAGGCGCTTCACTTCGGCTGCGATGGACGCATCGTGCTCGGGCAAACCGCCTTTGAGCATGCGCGCCAAGAGCCTCAGGCCTTGCGGGCTCAAAGGCGCATAGGTGCGCAGCAGCGTGGCCAGCAGCGTTTTGGCGCGATGGGCGGGAGACGGGTTTTCGGCCGGAGCGGGGAGGGTTTCGTAGATGCGAATGCCCCGCTCGCGCCGAGCCACGCGCAGCATGCTGCGGTACTGCATGCGATCGAGGAGGTGCGTGACGGCGTTCGAGGTGCC
>JAAFHN010000040.1 GCA_013298415.1 Comamonadaceae bacterium | reverse complement strand
TGCTGGCAGGCGGCGAGCAGCATCGCGGTGTGGCCGTCGTGGCCGCAAGCGTGCATCTTGCCCGCGTGTTTGCTGGCGTGGGCAAAGGTGTTGAATTCCTGCATCGGCAGCGCATCCATGTCCGCGCGCAGGCCGATGGCGCGATCTCGCACCGTGGCAGCATCGCCGAGCTTGCCTTCGATGATGCCCACGATCCCGGTGGTGCCCATGCCCCGGTGCATCGGAATGCCCCATTTTTCAAGCTGCTGCGCCACCACATCGGCGGTGCGCACTTCTTCAAAACACAGCTCAGGATGAGCGTGAATGTCGCGGCGGATTTGCGCAATGCTGGCTTGCGCGGAGACGATGGAATCGATGACTTGCATGGGCGGCTCTTTTGGAGTGATCCATGCAAGTCTAGCGTTTTGGGCCTATTTCGGGGTGTTTTGAGTGGAAAACCCGGTCATCAAGGTGTCAGCCTTGGGGTGCAAACGACCCATGATGTGGCTGCCCACATAGCGGCCATCGCGAAACGCATCGCAGCGCTTGGTGCCTTCAATCACAAAGCCGTGCTTTTGATAGAGGCCAATTGCGCGCGCGTTGTCGCTGAACACTTCCAGCTCCACGCGCAGGCATTGCGCCCAGTTGTCGGCGTAGGAAAGCAGCTCGCGCATCAGCGCATCGGCAATGCCTTGGCCCTGAAATTCCACCGCTACGCTCATGCCCATGTGGAGCACATGCCGCCTGCGAAGCCCGCCTTTGTCGGGAAACACACCCGCCAACGCCACCACCTTCGGCCCAGATTCAAGCATCAGCTCAGCAGCCAAGCTGAAGCTGTCTGGCGGCGGATTTTTGAGCCTGTCTTCCCACATCTCAAGGGTTGGATGCGGCAGTTGCAGCAGGTTGCTGAAGACTTCGGG
The DNA here is from genome assembly GCA_013298415.1 of Comamonadaceae bacterium. Taxonomy (GTDB): domain Bacteria; phylum Pseudomonadota; class Gammaproteobacteria; order Burkholderiales; family Burkholderiaceae_C; genus JAAFHN01. The sequence continues at coordinate 10,490 of JAAFHN010000040.1, read as the reverse complement.
CGCTTGGATGTAAGCCCACACGTCTTGCGCGTCGCTCGGGCGCGGGCGGCGGAGGCTGAGCGGCAGGCCAGTCTTCGTGGTCAGGCCGCTGGGGGGTGACACGGCGTTCATGCAGTCCTTTCGTTTCTCACTGGATCGCAGTGAAGGTGGATGGGACGATCCATGCTACGGCCTGAAGCCTTAGCCGCAAGCCAGTGTTGCTGCGGCGCAGCAATTTTGGTCATGAATTCCTTGCATAGGCGCATGCTTAACTCGTTCAGTCCCTGCGAGGAAGCGGCCGTGTGCGATCAGAGGCCACACGATCAGGGTTCAGCCACCGCCCGCAATCGCGTCCGCACATGCATGGCGCAAGCCACAAACAGGCCGACACACAGAAGCGACTGGCCCCAGCCCAGGGCGGCACTCAAGCTGCTCGGGTCTGAGGTGGCGCGCACCATGCCTTCGGCGAAGTAAAGCCACACCATCAGGCTCAGCCAGCGGTAGGTGTACATGCGATTTTTGAGGATGCCTGCGAGCGGAATGCACAGCGGCAGCACCTTGATCGCCCAAAGCGAGCCGCCGGGGCGCAGCGGTGCAAGCCAAAGCTCCCAGGCCAAGCCGAGCGCGATCAATGCGATGAGGCAAGCCACCGCCAGGCGGCGGGTTAAAGCGATGGAGGGATTCAGTGGCACGGCGGTCGGGGGTCGGGGACTGGCATGATTGTCGTATGGATGGAATGAATGATTTGGCGCAAGGCGCGCCTTCAATGAGGCCCACGCTTGGGCAACGGTTTGAAAGCCTGCGCGAAACCCTGCGCACCTTTCCCTGGGCCGACACGATGGCGACCTTGCGCGAGCGCTTTCGCGAGGATCGGCTGGGGCTCACGGCCTCTTCGCTTACCTTCACAACCACCGTGTCGCTCGTGCCATTGATTGCCTTGGCGCTGGCGGTGTTCACGGCATTTCCGATGTTTGCCAAGCTGCAAGACGGCTTGCAGCGCTGGCTGGTGGACAGCTTGATGCCCGAATCGATTGCCCGCCAAGTGCTGAGCTACACCACGCAATTTGCGAGCAAAGCCGCCAAACTCGGCCTGGCGGGCCTGGTGCTCTTGGTGGTGTCAGGTCTCGCGCTGATGCTCACGATTGACAAAACGCTGAACCAAATTTGGCGCGTGCAGCGGCCGAGGCCTTTGGCCCAGCGCGTGCTTGTGTACTGGGGCGCGATCACGCTGGGGCCGCTGATTTTGGGGGTGAGCGTGTCGGCAGCCACTTGGGCGCTCACTGGCTCCAAAGGCATCACGGCGCAAATGCCTGGCCTGGTGAGGTTTGCCATCGACGCCCTGGAATTTGCCATGCTGGCCGCAGGCTGCGCCGCGCTCTACCACCATGTGCCGAACACGCGGGTAAGGTGGTCTCACGCCTGGGCGGGCGGGTTTTTTGTGGCAGTGGCGCTCGAAATTGCGCAGCGGCTGCTGGCGCTCTACTTGAAGTCTGTGCCCACGTATTCGATGATTTACGGCGCGTTTGCCACAGTGCCGATCCTTTTGATTTGGATCTATCTGATGTGGGTGATCGTGCTTTTGGGCGCGGTGATCGCGGCCTACTTGCCCTCGCTCACGGCCGGGATCAAGCGGCGGCCACGCGAAGCGGGCGGCGCGTTTGCCCAAGCGCTCGACGTGGTGGCTGCGGTGCGCGATGCGAAGGCTGGCATTGAGGCCCACACCGAGCAATTGGCCAAGCGCCTGCACCTTGATCCTTTGCAGCTTCAGGCCAGCCTGCAAACCCTGCGCCACATCGGCTGGGCGGGCGAATTGGCAAGCCCCCACGATGGCCGCTGGGTGCTTCTGATCGATCCGACCTCAACCTCGATCAAACCGCTCGCAGACGCGCTTTTGTTGCGCGACGCGGCGCTCTCAGCCAAGCTGCTGGCCGATGCGCCGCTGAGCGGGCTTTTGAAGGCTTCGTAGCCCGTTTTTCTGGCTTTTCGCCTGATTCAGACCATACCTCAGATGCGCCAACCCGTCCGTTCGGGCTGAGCCTGTCGAAGCCCCTGGCGATGCCCAACGACCAAGCTCAGGGCGAACGGGTTTCTATCTGAGGCATGGTCCTAATCAGGTATTTTTGACGCTCTGTCCTAGTATTTGTTGCATTTGCTGCTACGTTTTTCGCAGCATCATGAAGCCACCCGCCATCGGCGACGCTTCAGCCGTTGAAGCTCAAGCCCAGCTTGAATCGGCGTGGTGCGAGGTTGAAGAGGTAGCTGTGGCCGAACTGGAATGGGCTTTCGCGAAAGGCTTTTGAATCGCCCACGTTTTCGATGCCCGCGCTGATTTGCCACGCCGCCGATGCACGCCACTGCGCGCCCAGGTCAACGCGCTGCCAGCTGGGGATTTGGATCGAGTTGTCGGGCAAGGCCTGGCGGGCGCTTTCATGAATCCATTGCGCATCCACGCTCAGGCGCGGCTCTGCTTTCGGCGTGTGGCTGGCACTTGCGCGCAGGCTGGTCTGCGGCACATTGGTGGGGGCCAGGCCGTTGATGCCTGCTTGCGCTGAAGCCTCGCGCCGAGCAAGCAAGTGCGTGAACGAGCCGCCTACGCGCCAAGTGCCCGCACCCATGGCATTGCCCAAGCCCTCACTCACGCTCAGGCGGTGCTGCCCCGCAAGCTCGATGCCCTGGTGCAAGGCGCTGCCGTCGATCGCGCGGGTGCAGTCGCGCATGCCTGCGCAAACGCCAAAATCTGCCGCCACGGGCCTGCGGATGCGGTACCAAGCCGCACTGGCCTGAGTAGCGGGCGCAGCGAATTTGATGCCCACTTCCGTTTGCCAGCTCAAGAGCGCGGGCAGCACAGCCCCGGCATTCGTGTAGCGGCTTCGGTTGGGCACCACTTCGCTTTCAGCGCCGCTGGATCGACTGGCGTACAGCGTGGTGTGCGGGTTCAGGCGATGGCTGAACGCTGCCCAAGGCGTGGCAAGCGACTGGCCGTAGCCGCCGGGCCTGCTGCCATTGCTGCGCACGCTGCTGCGCTGAATCTGGGTGCTGCGCAGGCCCCACCACGCGGTGTAGCTGCCCAAGTCTGCCGAATGGGCAAGCGCCCACTCGCGGCTGGTTTCGTCGCGCAGGGTGGTGGGGTCTGTGGCGCTTGGGTCTTGCAGCAACACGCCCGGCGCGGTGTTCAACGCTGTGCCGATGTAGTTGTAAGCCTGCGGCTGGTAGCGCTCGGCCAGCGCGCTTTGCAGCAGGTTGAACTTGATGCGCTGAGGCAAGCCGAGGGCCGTGAACGCGCCGCTGAGTGCCAGCTCCTGGCCCCGGCTTGTGCGGCGCTCGTTTTCGCTGCGGTAGTCGTAGAAGTCGGCGCTGCCATCGGGGCAGAAGCGGTCGGCGAAATAGTTGCCATTGGCCGCACTGCAACCGAATGGGAACACGGTGCGGTCATCGGTGGGCAGGCTTTGCGTTTGCACTTGGTATTGGAGTAGCCATGCCTCGTTCAAGCGCTGCTGGATGCGCAGGCTGCTGGTTTGGCCTTCAAACACCACGGGCAGCATCCAGGGCTGCTCTGCGGGGTTGGCCTTGGGGGCGGGCTGCGGCACCGCATTGCCCCACAGGCTTTGCCCCGGCACGCTGGGTTGGCTGCGGCGGCTGGATTCGGTCTCCAAGTCGATGCGCGTGCTGGCGCTGAGCTGCCACGAGGCTGCGAGCGCGAGGTGTTTGCCCTCGCCTTTTGTGCCAGCCTGCGGGCCGCTCAGGCGCTCCAACATCGCGTTGGCGCGCAGGCCCCAAGTGGCGGTCTTTTCGCTCAAGTCCACGGCCAGGCTTGCCCCGCCAAAGCCATCGGCTCTGAAGTCAGCTTGCCGCAGCTCGGCCACGGGTCGCTTCACGCGGTAGTTCACCGCGCCAGCAGGCACGGCCACGCCGCTGGCAAAGCCGCTTGCGCCCTTCAAAATTTCGATGCGCTCTTTGTTGAAGAGGGCAATCGAAGTTTCGGCGCTGATCGGCAGCCCCTCGCGGCGAAAGCTTGAGCGGTTGTCGAGCACGAGGCCGCGCAAGGTGAGCGCATCCCAGTAGCCCACCGTGTTGTAGGCATCTGAAAGGCCAGCTTCGTGGTTGGTCACGTCGGCCAGCCGCGTGGCACCGCTTGCGCGCAAGCGCTTGGCATCGATCACCGTGGCAGAAATCGGCGTTTGCGACAGCGGCACGCCATCGAGTGGTGAAACCTGCGCATCATCGATGCGGCCGGTGACTTGGATCGGCTCCAAGGTCTGGGTGGGCTGCTGAGCTTGCGCTATGCATTCAGTAGCAATGCAACAAGCAAACACTAGGACAGTAGGCCGAAACTGCTTCAAAAAGCGGTTTGACATGGCTTTGTTTCTTCCAAAACAAAGCAGGTTCACAACGTGCCCGCTTCAACAAGCAGGATCAGTGCAACAAGCGGGTTCACGCGGCTTCCCTGCGCGAGGATGACCTCAATCAGGTTCAAAGGGTGTGATCTCAGCAGCGACCGCTTGCACAGTCGCCGCACCCCTAGCGAAGCGGCGATTTTACGCGGCGCGGCTTTCGGCGCAGAATCTGCAAAACTGGAGAGAAACCATGACCACACAAGCCGCCGCCGTCGACCCCAAAGCCTTCCAAAGCTTTGCCGAGTTCTATCCCTTTTACTTGGGCGAACACGCCAACACCACTTGCCGCCGCCTGCATTTCCTGGGCAGCACGCTTTCGCTCTGTTGCCTGGCGATGATCTTCGCCACAGGAAGCGCTTGGTGGTTTCTAGCGGGCCTGCTCTGCGGCTACGGCTGCGCCTGGATCGGTCACTTCGGCTTCGAGAAAAACAAGCCCGCCAGCTTCAAACGCCCGCTCTACAGCTTCATGGGCGATTGGGTCATGTACAAAGACATTTGGACGGGGAAAATCAGGTTCTAGGGATCCATTTCACAGGAGTTCAGGAGACAAGGAAAAACAGCCACAAGTTTGGGGTTTCACTCAATTTTTGGCTGTTTCCTCCTGAACTCCTGATCTCCGGTAAACCTGCCCCCACACCCCTCAACCCCCAGTCGCAACAGGCATCCCTGCGGTGTTGCACCACTCGCTCCAGCTGCCGGGGTACAGCGCTGGCGTGTCGTAGCCAGCGATCAGCATCGCCAGCACGTTCGGTGTGGCGGTCACGCCGCTGCCGCAGTGGTGAACGACTTGGGCAGGGTCTCGGCCTTGCAGCAGGGCATCGAACTCTTGGCGGAGCTGCTCGCGCGGCTTGAACTTGCCGCTGGCATCGAAGTTCATCGCAAACGGGCGATTGAGCGCGCCGGGAATGTGGCCTGCCACCGGGTCAAGCGGCTCCACCTCGCCGCGAAAACGGGGCGTGGCGCGGGCATCGACGATGGTTTGAGCACCACCCAACGCCGCATGCACTTGCGCTGTGCTGCGCGTGGGCACGGTGGCAGCGCTGAGCGGATGCGGAACTGCCTGCGGCACATCGGCAGCGCCCGAATCCAGCGCCCCGCCGGCAGCTTCCCAAGCCGCCAAGCCGCCGTCCAACACCGCGCAGGCCGCATGCCCCACCCACTGGCACATCCACCACATGCGCCCGCAAAACATCTGCGCATTGCGGTCGTACACCACCACTTGGGTGCCTGGCCCCACCCCCCGTGAGCCGAGCCAGGCGGCAAAGGCCTCGCGTGTGGGCAGCGGGTGGCGGCCAGCGCTGGCAGTGGGTGCGCCGGGCCGCTTTTCGCTCAAGTCCGCGTCCAAGTCCGCGAACTGCGCGCCGACAAGGTGCCGCGCCAAAAACGCCTCGCGGCCCACGGCCACGTTTGCCAAATCAAAGCTGCAATCGAAGATGGCGACATCGGCGCCCTCATCAAGCAAACGCTGCAAGCTCGCAGCATCGATCAGGGTTGAAAAAGTGGTGTTCATGGCCAAATTTTTGCACAAACATCACTGCTGTCCAGGTGTTTTCGATATGTATTGCTATCACTTTAGTAGTTGTCAGCAGGCGCACTCTTGCGCTACATTGATTGACACACACCGAACAACGCCATGGTCAAAAAAGCCCCCCGCCGCACCGCCGAGCGCATTTTGGAAGTCACGCTTGAGTTGTTCAACCGCTTTGGCGAGCCCAATGTCTCCACCACGCTGATCTCGGCCGAGCTCAAGATCAGCCCCGGCAACCTCTACTACCACTACCCCGCCAAAGACGAGCTCATCAACGCCCTTTTTGACCGCTACGAGCGCAGCATCAGCGAGCTGCTGAACGCCAGCGACGCGGTGCGCAATGTGGAAGATGCATGGTTTTTCATGCACACGCTTTTCGAGCTGATTTGGCAATACCGATTCCTCTACCGCGATTTGAACGATTTGCTCTCCAAGAACCGCCGCCTTGAGACGCACTTCCAATGGATCATCAAAAACAAAACCCGCTCGCTGCGGCTCTTGCTCGACAGCATGAACCGCAGCGGCAGCGTGAAGATCGATTCGCGCGAGCTGGAGCCGATTGCCAACAGCATGGTGGTGGTGCTCACCTATTGGCTGAGCTTTGAATACGTGAAAGACCCACGCCGCGCGCTAGAGCCCGAGAGCGCCGGAGCCGCCTTGATGCGCGGTGCACACCATGTGCTCAACCTGCTCGTGCCCTATCTGCAAACCGAAGAGCGCATGCACTTGCTGAAACTTGCTGGCGCTTACGGGCCGTCTGCGTGAAGCATCGCGGATGCTGCACCGCAGCATCAAATGGGTCGCAAAGTCCGACTCCAAGCAGTGCTATCCTGAAGCCATTTCCTTGATCGTCGTTGTTTTTTGCAGGAGACAAACATGGCCAAATGGGCAGCATTTCCACACGCGGGCGAGTTCAGTTTTGATGCCGCAGCCGTCAAGAAAAATTGGGCCACGCTTCATAAAGGCGACGCTGAGCCGCTACCCAGCGACAAGGCTTTGCTTGAAGCTTGGGCGCTGTTTCACAACGGTGAGTTTCAAAAGGCAGCGGAGGCTGGCGTGAAGCTGGGCGGCGCGGGCATCACGCTCGCCAACAAAGCCACTTGCATCTACGCGAACTACTTGGAGCCCAAAGAAAAGGCCAAGCTCGACTTTTTCATGCAAGTGGCCGAGCGCGCCGAGGCGCAGCAGGCAGCAGAGCCGAAGAACCCCAATGCCTACTACTGGCAAGCCTACGCTTTGGGCCGCTACGGCCAAGGCATCAGCGTGGCCAAGGCGCTTGCGCAGGGTCTGGGCACCAAGGTGAAAGTGGCGCTGGAAACCACGATCAAGCTCGCACCCAAGCACGCCGACGCGCACATTGCACTCGGCTCCTTCCACGCCGAAGTGATTGACAAAGTGGGCTCGCTGATCGGCGGCATGACCTACGGCGCCAAAAAAGACGCGGGCTTAAAGCTCTTTCAAGAAGCCTTGAAACTCAATCCCAGCAGCGCGATTGCGATGATCGAATACGCCAACGGCCTCGTGATGCTTGAAGGCGACAAGAAAATGAAAGAGGCCGAGAAGCTCTACAACCAAGCCGCCGAGAGCGAGCCCGCCGATGCGATGGAGCGGCTTGACGTGGAGATGGCGAAGGCTGAGTTGGAAGACTGAGCCAGCTGACTGCGGCTGGCTGCGGCTGAACGCAACTCACAAGCCGTTCGCAGGGGCCCCCAGCAAACGCTCGGGTCGTCTACCCCAGCTCGATGTCCCACTCATGCCCGCATCGCTTGCAGCTCACCGCTTGGATGTTGGCCGTGGCAGGGGCGGTGGTTTTCAAGAGACCGTAGCTTTGGCAGTGCGGGCAATTCGCTTGGTTGGCGATGTGTTCGGCTCGGGTGAGCAAAAACAAGTAGCGCCTGAGCGACCACAAGCCGATGGCCCCGCACAGCAGCACAAAGCCGACATCGGTGAGTTTTTCGCCGGGGGTGCCGCTTGAAAACGCTTCCATGCTGGCCATGAGCGCGAGCGTGGCTAAAAAACACAAAATCATGTGGGCATGGCCCGACATCAGCTCGCGCTCGTACCACTTGCGAAAGCCGTGCTTGGCAATGCCTGCGCCCAAACTGGCGTTGAGCCAGTTGTGCGGCGAGTTGATGCGGAGCCAGGATTTCATGGAGGCTAGGGGCTAGGGGCTAGGGGCTAGGGGCTAGGGCTTGCACGATGGCTGCGATTCGGGCCTTCGTCAAGGCTTCTTGGATGGCTTCACCGATGTTTTTTTGGTGATTTTCCAGCTCTGTCCAAGCATTTGTTACCTGTATTGCTATTGTTTTTGCATCAACCACACGCGCGGCAGCCCAGGCCTCACGGAGCCTGTCGAAACGCGGTGCGACTTCGAGGCCCGAGGTGTAGGCACAGGCGCAGGCGGCCAGCAAATCTTCAAAGCGCTCAGGCCTGCGAAACGCGTCGCAGCGCTGCAAGAGCGCCAAAAGCTCTGGGGCACTCGCTTTTTCGCTCGCCCAAATGGCCAGATGTTCTGAGCTGGCCAAGCCTGCCAGCTCGCGCAAGTGCTGCGGCACGCGCCAGCGTTTACACAGGCTTGCCACAGCCCCCACCTCCATGGGCCTGCACATCACCGCAAAGCGGGTTTGCAGTGGCAAAGCCAGCTTCGCCACCCGCGCTACGGCCTCGCTGCAAGCCGCAGCTTCTGCCGCCAGCTCCGGCGCCACGCGTGCCAGCGCGCCGCAGCTTTGCAGCACCCGCAGCATCCGCACAGGCTCGGCCGCCATGAGGCCGCGCGCAAATTCCTGCCACACCCGCTCGGCCACCAGAGCATCCACCTCGCCCGCTTGCACCATGCGCTGCATGAGCGCATTGGTCGCTTCAGCCACCGAAAAATTTGGAAACCGCGCGGTAAACCGCGCCAAGCGGAGGATGCGCACGGGGTCTTCGGCAAAGGCATCGGTCACATGCCGCAGGCGCTTGGCTTGCAAATCGGCCAGGCCACCGTGCGGATCGATCAGCGGCAGCACGTGCACGGCGGCAGCCCAATCGGTGCTGCGGGCGGCCTCCACGCAGGCTTTGGCACTGAATTTTGCGTGTTTTTTGTCCTCTGTCTTAGTATTTGCTACATCTATTGCTATCGCATTGATAGTGATGTCACGCCGCGAAAGATCGTCTTCGATGCGCACGCCAGGCTCAGCGTGGAAGGCGAAGCCGTGGTAGCCAGCGCCGGTTTTGCGCTCGGTGCGGGCCAGCGCCACTTCTTCTTTGGTGCTTGGGTGCAAAAACACGGGGAAGTCTTTGCCCACAGGTACAAAGCCTTCATCCAAGAGCTGCTGGGGCGTGCAGCCGGTGACCACGTAGTCGCGGTCGTGCACGGGCAAGCCCAAGAGCGCATCGCGCACCGCGCCGCCCACCAAATACACGGCAGGCTTGATGCGGCGGGAAGTCGTTGCGTTCACACGGGCAGTGTAGGCAGGAAGCGGCGCGCTCGGGCGAGGCGGGCTGCGCAAATCTTAGAGCAGGCCAGCATTTCGCCCACCCTGGGATAATCGCCGGATGCCCGCAACTGCTCACACGCCCGCCCCCATCACTGCGCGGCTGGCCTTGATTGCGGCCGTGGTGACTGTGCTGATCTGGACATCGTTCATCGTGATCGCTCGCGCGAGCGCCATGCGCAGCTTGACGCCCTTTGACATTTCGGTGCTGCGCTTCATTGGCGCAGGATCTGTGCTTTTGCCTTGGGCGCTCTGGCAAATCCATGTGAAAGGCGCGCCACGTGGCTGGCTCGGCATCAGCCTGCTGCCCACACGGCTCACGGTCTATGCCGGGCTCTTGGCAGGCGTTGCTTACTCGTTTTTGGCCTACAGCGGCTTTTTCTTTGCCCCTGCGGCCCACGCCAGCGTGCTGATGCCGGGCATGCTGCCGCTTTGGACTGCGTTGCTCAGCATCGCGGTGTTTGGCGAGCGCGTGAGCCCGGCGCGCTGGGCCGCGCTGGGTTTGCTGCTGTTGGGTGCGGCGCTTGTGGGCGGCGCATCCATTTGGCAAGGCATTGCGCAGGGTCAGGGCGTGTGGATCGGCGATGTGCTCTTTTTGTGTACCTCGTTCACCTGGGCGAGCTTTGGCCTGTTGATCCGGCGCTACCAGCCCGATCCAATTGCCATCACGGCGGCCGTATCGGCTTTTTGCTTGGTAACTGTGGTACCGGTGTTTGCAATTTTGGTGGCCAGCGGCGTGATGCCCACGGGCCTCAACCGCGCGCCCTGGTGGGAAATTTGCTTTCAGATGTTTGTGCAGGGCGGCCTGTCGGTGGTGGTGTCTGGCATCACATTCGCGATCATGATTCGGCACTACGGGCCAGTGAAAACCACCATGGTCACGGCCTTGGTGCCGGGCTTGTCGGCGCTGGGCGCGGTGGCGTTTTTGGGCGAGCCGCTCGGCCTCAATTTGCTGCTGGGCTTGGCCTGTGTGACGCTGGGGATCGTGCTGGGTGTGCGGGCGCAGGCAAGTGCTGCACCTGCTGCGCCATTGGCCAAGGCGGTGCCATGAAGTGCTTGGCCTTCGACACCTCGGTCGACAGCATTCATCTGGGTTTGCGCGATGGTGAGCGC
>JAAFHN010000608.1 GCA_013298415.1 Comamonadaceae bacterium | reverse complement strand
ATGGTTTTGGCCAAGTTTTCAGGCTCGTTCACATCCAGCGGGTCAGGGCGGCCATGGCCCACATCGCAAAACGGGCAGCGGCGCGTGCACTTGTCGCCCATGATCATGAAGGTGGCCGTGCCTTTGCCAAAGCACTCGCCGATGTTGGGGCAGCTGGCTTCTTCGCACACGGTGTGCAGCTTGTGCTCGCGCAGGATTTGCTTGATTTCGTAGAAGCGCGTGCTGGGCGAACCGGCTTTCACGCGAATCCACTCAGGCTTCTTCAGCGGCGGGGCAGATTCCACCTTGATCGGAATCCGCGACAACTTCGCCCCAGCCTTTTGTTTGGCCAAGGGGTTGTAAGTGTCAATGCCTTGCGCCTCGCGAACGACTTCAGTGGTGCTCATGAGCCGATTTTAGGGTTTTACCTAGTCCGGTGAGGGGGTAGGGGTAGGGGGGGCAGTTTTACAGGAGATCAGGAGACAAGGAAGAGAGAAGAAATTGAAGATGTGCTTTCTCCGAGCGTTGTGGCTGCTTCATCGAGCCTGTCAGGAATTTTGTGTGTGGGCCTACTATGACCGATAGGAGAAAGTATGCCCCCTGAAGTAGTGAAGGCTGCGCGCAAAGCGCGCTCAGCGAAGGTGCCGTTTGCGCCGGAGTTGATGAACTCGCTCATCAATGCGCCCATTGATGCGAGCCAATTTGAAGACTTGGTGAGCCAGTTTAAGAAAGCCTTGATCGAGCGCGCGTTGAGCGCGGAGATGAGCCACCACCTGGGCTACAGCGCCAGCCAGCCCAAGCCAGCCGATGCCGACAATGTGCGCAACGGCACAAGCGCCAAGACCGTCATCACCGACACGGGCGCGCTGCGCATCGAAGTGCCCCGAGACCGTCAAGCTTCGTTCGAGCCCGAGCTGATTGGCAAGCACCAGCGGCGCTTTACGGGCTTTGACGACAAGATCATTGCGCTGTACGCACGCGGCATGACGGTTCGCGAGATTCGGGCCTATTTGTCCGAGATGTACAGCATCGAGGCCTCGCCAGACTTGATCAGCAGCGTCACCGATGCGGTGATTGCTGAGGTGCAGCAGTGGCAGCAAAGGCCGCTGGAGGAGATGTACCCGGTGGTGTTTTTTGACTGCCTGCGCGTGAAGATCCGAGACGAGGGCACGGTGCGCTCCAAAGCTGTGTACCTGGCGCTCGGCATGCTGCGCGACGGCAGCCGAGACATCTTGGGGCTGTGGGTGGAGCAAACCGAAGGGGCTAAGTTCTGGATGAAGGTGTTTGCTGAGCTACAAACGCGCGGCGTACAAGACATCTTGATTGCAGTCACCGATGGCTTGAAAGGCATGCCAGAGGCCTTGGAGGCGGTGTATCCGAAGACGACGCTTCAGACCTGCATCGTGCACCTCATTCGTAACAGCCTGGACTACGCGGGCTGGCAAGAGCGCAAGGCCTTGGCAGCGGCCATTCGACCGATCTACACGGCAGTGGACGCGCAGGCGGCTTTGGCTGCACTGGATGCGTTCGAGACCAGTGCGTGGGGACGCAAGTTCCCGATGGTCACAGCCGCTTGGCGCAGGGCCTGGGAGCGGGTGATTCCGTTTTACGCCTTCCCGCCCGAGGTGCGCCGCGTGATCTACACCACCAACGCGATAGAAAGCGTCAACGCCAGATTGCGAAAGATCATTAAGACGCGCGGGCATTTCCCGAGCGACGAGGCGGCCACCAAGCTCTTGTGGCTTGCGCTGCGAAACATCACCAAAGACTGGAAGCGCTCGGCTACGCACTGGAAGCGCGCGATGCTGCAATTTGCCGTGCTCTACGGCGAACGCTTTGAGCGCGCTTGAGACCCAACATGACCAGCACCTACGCATTGCCCGCCCGCTGTGGACAAGTTCGCTGCCCCCAATCGCTACCGCTCAGTGGGGACAGCCTCGCCTTCGGCATCGGTTCCGAACTTGCCCACAGCTCCCCGAGGTTTCGCCTACGGCCTGACGCGCTTCGCTTGCCGAACAGCCGTTAAAAAAAGAATCCTTTCAACAGCCACAATCCAACGACCCCAACCCCAAAACCCGCACACAAAGTTTCTGACACTGCCCCTTCGGCGCCCTGCCCATCGCAGAGCAAAGTAAGCTCAGCGCGCCGCCACCCACAAATTTCAAGGCTGTTTTTTCGCGTTTTTCGCGCCCTTTCCGCGTTTTTCGCGTTACTTCCCTTTGGCCTCCTAGCCCTATGACACTCCCAAAAAACGACGAAAACCTGGTCTGGATTGACTGCGAGATGAC
>JAAFHN010000454.1 GCA_013298415.1 Comamonadaceae bacterium | reverse complement strand
CGCCGACGCGGTGTTCGTGATCACTTCAACGGTGGCGGTGGAGGCCGCCCAGATCGGTAAACCGGCGTTTCGCGTGTTGGGCTCACTGTTTGACGAGGCCACACCGTTTGAGGCCATGGGCATTTGCAAAGCGGGCGCGTCGATGGCGGATGTGTCGGCCATGTTGAGCGCACATTTGCTCAGCTTGGGTGAAGGGAATCCAAGCCGCGAAGTGCTGTCGGCGGCGGACACTGGTCCACGCGCCGCAGATGCCGTGGCCGCGCAAATCACTGCGCTGATGGCTGCTGAATGAGGCTGTCGCTGTCTACGTCGGTCGTGAAGGGGCGTGACTTATCATTCGGTGCTACTTTTTCCTTCACAAATGGCCCTGATTCCCGCACCGCAAGCCGTCGATAAATCCATCTTCGAGCAAGAAGATCCCGAGCAGGCCAAATATGGCCTGCCGCGCTATGTGGCCTTTTGCAAGCACTGCGTGATCTCCAACCAACGGCCCAATTCGGCTGTGGAGTTCAAGCACACGGCCGAGAGCAAAAAAGCCACGATCAATTTCGATGCCAAAGGCGTGTGCGATGCGTGCCGCTTCGGCGAGCGCAAGCGTGGCACCATCAATTGGGCCGAGCGCGAAGCCCAGCTCGCTGAGCTCTGCGACAAGTTTCGCAGCGCAAGCCAATACGACTGCCTGGTACCGGGCTCTGGCGGCAAAGACAGTTTCTACGCCTCGCATTACTTGCGAACGCGCTTCAACATGCACCCGCTCACGGTCACTTGGGCACCACACATCTACACCGAGTGGGGCTGGCGCAATTTCCAGGCATGGATCCATGCGGGCCACGACAACCAGCTCATGACGCCAAACGGCCGGGCGCATCGTCTGCTGACCCGACTCGCTGTGGACAAGCTCTTCCACCCCTTCCAGGCCTTCATGTTGGGCCAAAAATCGCTCGCCCCCAAGATGGCGCTGCTCCACGACATTCCATTCGTGGTTTACGGCGAAAACGAAGCAGAGTACGGCAACCCGATCAGCGACACCGGCACAGCCAAACGGGATTGGAGTTACTTTGCGGGCGTGGACAAGGCGCAGATGTATTTGGGCGGCGTGTCGGTGGCAAGCCTGCTCAATGACTTCGGTTTAGACGAGCAAGACCTGCTGCCCTACTTGCCTGCCGACCCCAAGGAAATTGAGCGCAAGAAGATCGAGGTGCACTACCTGGGCTACTACCTGAAGTGGCATCCCCAAAGCTGCTACTACTACGCGGTGGAGCACGGCGGCTTTGAAGCGTCGCCCGAGCGCACCCCTGGGACCTACAGCAAATACAACAGCATCGATGACCGCATCGACGACTTCCACTACCACACCACGTACATCAAATTCGGCATTGGCCGCGCCACCTACGACGCTGCTCAAGAAATCCGATCCGGCGACATCACCCGCGACGAAGGCGTGGCGCTCGTGCGCAGATACGATGGTGAGTTTCCAGAACGCTTTGCCGACGAGATCTTTCGCTATCTGAGCGTGAGCGAGCGCGAATTTGGCAAGGCGGCCAAACAGTTCGAACAGCCCGTGTTTGATCGCGATTACTACGCACGCTTGACCGATCAGTTTCGCTCGCCGCACTTGTGGCGCTGGCAAGATGGCAAATGGTCTTTGCGCACCACCGTGTTTGACTGAACGCGAGCGACACGTTTCATGGCTGGTTTGCGCATCATTCCAAGGCTCGATGTCAAGGGCCCGAACCTTATCAAAGGCATCCGCTTGGAGGGCCTGCGTGTGGTGGGCGATCCGCACGCCTTTGCGCTCGACTACTACAAGCATGGCGCGGATGAGCTGGTGTTCATGGACATCGTGGCAAGCCTGTACCAGCGCAATAACCTGAGTGACATCATCAGCCGAGCGGCAGACCAAATTTTTGTGCCGATCACGGTCGGCGGCGGCATTCGCAGCCTGGCTGATGTGCATACGATGTTGCGCTCTGGCGCAGACAAAGTGGCCATCAACACAGCAGCCACGCAGCGGCCTGAGTTGATCTCCGAAGTGGCTTCGCGCTACGGCGCCCAGTGCATGGTGCTCTCGGTGGAGGCCAAGTCCGATGGCAAAGGCCGCTGGGAAGCCTACACCGATAACGGCCGCGAGCACACCGGGCTGGACGTGGTGGCGTGGGTGCAGCGCGCCGTGAAGCTGGGTGCTGGCGAAATCATGCTCACGGCGGTGGATCGCGAAGGCACACGCAAGGGCTACGACATGGCCTTGCTGCGCGCGGTGGCCGAATGCGTGAATGTGCCCATCATTGCCAGCGGGGGCTTTGCCGAGGCGGGCGAGCTGGCTGCGCTGGATCGCATGGGCGTTTCTGGCGCTGCGGTTGCCGATGCCTTGCATTGGAAGCGCACCACCATTGCCGCGCTCAAACAATCCGCCCGCACACAAGGCATTGAGGTGCGCACATGAGCACAGCCGTCACGGTGCTCGACTACGGCATTGGCAACTTGCTCAATGTGGTGCGTGCCTTGCAGCATTGCGGCGCAGAGGTGCGCGTGGTGGAGCGGGCCGCAGACGTAGCAGTCATGCCCGATCGCATGGTGCTACCGGGCGTGGGCGCTTTTGCAGATGGCATGGGGGAAATGCGCAAACGCGGCTTTGACGATCTGGTGCAGCGCTACGCCGCGCAGGAGCGCCCCTTTTTGGGCATCTGCGTTGGCGCGCAAATGCTCTTCGAAGTGGGCGAAGAATTTGGTGAGCACGCCGGTCTGGGTCTTATCCCTGGCCGAGTGAAGGCCGTGCCCGCAGTGGGGGCTGATGGCAAGTCCCATCGCATTCCGCACATTGGTTGGAGCGCGCTCACGCTGCCTGCGGCCCGTGCCGATTGGTCTGGCAGCTTGTTGGCCGATGTGGCAATCGCTTCGCCTGCTTACTTCGTGCACTCTTTTGCGCCCGTGCCCACATATGAAGCTGACCGGCTTGCCGATGCGTTTTACGATGGCGCGCGCATTTGTGCGGCCGCGCAGCGCGGCCATTTGATGGGATGCCAGTTTCACCCTG
>JAAFHN010000182.1 GCA_013298415.1 Comamonadaceae bacterium | reverse complement strand
CATCGTGATTTCGCACGCCGCGCCACCAAAGCTCAGCCTCACGCAAAAGCTGGCCGCGTTCGACCCTAGCCTGCACGGCGGCGAGGCCATGCCCGCGGCTCCCATCGGGCGAGAGGTTTGGTAGCCGCCGCTCGCTCGCCAGCGCGGAGTTGGGTACCCGATCGCGGCGACATCATCTGGATTGACTGCAATCCCCAAGTTGGCCGTGAGATGCGCGACATGCACCCGCTGCTGGTGCTCTCACCCAAAGCCTTCAACGAGCGCACAGGCATCGTGATTGGCCTGCCGATGACTTCCAGCCTCAGCAACGTCGGCAACCCCTTCGCGCTTGATGTGTCGCGTGCAGCAGACCAGCGCAGCTTTGTGCTTTGCCACCAGCCCAAATCCTTTGATTGGCGGATGCGAAAGGCTTCGCCCCACCCTTGGAAAAGGCTCACGCCTTTGCAACTGGCGCAGGCCTGCGAGGGCTTGAACGACATCATTGCGCTGCTGCCCAGCTGATAGGCCGCCAGGCAATGCGCTGGACGAACCCACACACCAAAACTCAAAGCTTTTCGCCGCTCTGTCCATTTATTTGAATGATTTAATGCTACGTTTTTCGAAGCACGTCGGTCACTGCGTCACCGTAAACGCCAGCATGTGCATCACCGTCGGCTCGGCTTGGCTGCGCCATTCCAAGCTGGCCACATCGCCTAGGCGGGTGACGAGTTTGGGTTTGCGGCCCGGGTCGCCGCAGAGGCTGTCGAATTCCACCGCCACTTGATCGGCATTGGCTTGTGGGGTGATCTTGAAGCCAATTTCACACTTGTCTTTGCCATCGCTGATCGACACCCTCGCCGATTTGCCCTGGGCTTGAATCACGTTGAAGCTGCTGCGATGGGTGGTTTCGGTACCGACGGCGTTGGCCCGCACCACCGCCGACATGCGGTACTCCCCTGGCCCTGGCTTGGGTGACGCCGTCGGATTTGCGCTGACGGCCAAGCAGCCGAGCAGCGCAGTGCTGCCGAGGATGGCGAATGCGGTGGTGCGGGTGCTTGCGCGGCGGGAAAGACTCGTGAGGTTCATGATGCGCTCATTCAAAGGATGGCGGCCTGGCCAGTGGCATGCCGTGGCAGACAATCCTGCGTGGCCAAACGCAGGGGTGGAAAAGTGGGAGAGTGCTTGGGCGTAAGCACTGGCAAGGCCTGCGTGCTCCGCTTTTTGCAGCACGACCGCATCGCAAGCCATTTCCTGATCGAGCCGCATGCGGCGCAAAGCCCAATGCGCGAGCGGGTGAAACCACCACAGCGCGAGCAGCCCGTGGGCCAGCAGATTCACCCACGGATCGCGCCGCTGGGCGTGCATGCACTCATGGGAGAGCACGAGCTGTTGCTGTTCGGTGCTCAGCGTTTCAGCAAAGCCCTCAGGCACAACAATGCGGGGCGACCACACGCCCAGCAGCATTGGGCCAACGCCCGCAGCTTGCCAGACGGGCAGCGGGCAGCCTGGCAACTCAAACCGCGTTGCACCGCGCAACCGTCGCAGCATTTGCCAATGCGAAAACGCCGCGTGCAGCAGCAGGGCGATCACACCGAGCAACCACACCCCGAGTACCACGCGCTGAGCCGACCAAGCCTCGATGGCCCCTGCTCGTGGCAGTGCCAGCGTTTTTCGCCACGCGCCGAGCGCTTGCGCGGGCAAGGCGGTTGCTGCCTCACTCCGCGCCACAGGCGCGGAGCGCGCAACGCCCTCGCCCACCCAGCGTGCGGGCGACCACTGCCCCACGGCCACGAAAGCCAGATGCGCCGCCAAGAGCAGCGGCACGAGAGCCCAAGCCGCGTAGGCCGCTTGCGCGCCGCCGAGCTTGAACAAGGGTTTGCGCAGCAAGGCCACCAAGCCAATGGCGATGGTGAGCAACAGCGCCTGGGTCCAAGCCAGGGGCCACATCCAGGCCAAAAATCCGTCCAAATGCCAGCGGATCACGTCGTTTTCCCCTCTTTTGAAACGATTTCAACCCTCTGTCCTTGTGTTTGTTCACTTTGTCGCTCTAATTTTGATAGTAGCTGCTTCAGCTCCGCCAGATCGTCTGCGCTCATCGCGCGGTGCTGGCTGAAGTGCGCAACGAGGGGAGCGACCCGCCCGCCGAAGAGCCGATCCAGCAAGCCCGTGCTCTGGCCGGCCAGCCAAGCCTCGCGCTGCACAAGCGGGGCGTAGAGGTAGCGGCGGCCCTCGGGCGTGGCCGCAATCGCACCTTTCTTGAGCAGGCGATTGATGAGGGTCTTCACCGTCGCCTCTTGCCAATCGCGCTGGGCCGTGAGATCGGCCACGATGTCGTCGGCAGAGACTCCCTCAGATTCAGGTGAGCGCGCCCACAACACCTGCATCACGGCAGATTCGGCCTCAGTAATCGCGGGGAGTTCATTGGGGGTTTTGGTGGCAACTTCGATGTTCATCGGTGTCGATTACGTTTGTAATTTCATGAAGTTTACATCCGTAATCGGACTCGTCAAGTGCAAATGTGTCTTCGCATGCTTCCGGGGTAAAGAGAAGACCTGCCCGCACACCGCGATCCACACGATGGAGATCACCTCCCCCGATCACGCGTCCGACTTCGCGCGCGCTTACTGCCGCGTGCAGTAGATCGCGCTCGTTTTGAACTTGGGCACGTTTTTCTTGGAAGTTGCTGCAGGCGTGAAGGCCCGCTCCGCCTCGCTCTGGGGCGACGCGGTGGACTTTTTGAGCGATGGGCTGAACGACGGCGTATCGCTCGCCATGCCGGGCGCAGCGGCCGCCATTCGCAGCAAAACGGCGCTTTTCAACGCCGCTTGCCCGCTGGCTTTCGGCATCGGCATCTTCGACACCGGCGCGCCCTGGCCCGATTGGTTCGTGGTCGGGATCATCGGCGCGCTTGCCATCTCGTCAGGCGTGGCGGCATGGCGGCGGGCCAGCGCTGAGCTGAAGGCGGATACCGGGCACTGAAGCGGCCTTTCGCGCCAGATTTGGAATAAAAACCCAGTTCTATCCATGAATTTATTACATCTATTGCTATTCATTGAATAGCACAAGACCAACCCCTCCCGGCGCCCCGAGAGATGGCCTCGAATGCCAAACGCCGAGCCTGAGCTGCGGCCCCTGCGCATCACGCCCCTCGATTTGTGCACAAGACTGCTGGGTAAGCATCCGTTCGCTGTGCAGTGCACCAGGGGCTGGCCTTTACATTTTGTGACATGAACACTGCTTTGATCCGATTTGCAAGCCGCGTGCTCGTGCTCGTCGCTTGTATGGTCGGTTTGCAAGCGCAAGCACAGGTGTGTGCGGCTCCTGGCAAAGACGGCCCTGCCACGGCCTCGGGCATCGTGAATACCTACTTCCAAGGCAATGCTGCCAGTTTGGCCGCTGGAGCCACCACACTCAACTTGGGTGCCTCCACGGGCGCAGCTGGCACCGTCACTGTGGGCGACAAGCTGCTCATCATCCAGATGCAAGGCGCAGACATCGATAGCAGCGACGATGAGCGCTACGGCAGGGGCGTGGGCGCACCAGGCAACCGACCCGACAGCTCTATCGCGCAGAAAAACGGCTACACCGCCTTGAATCTCGCCGGCAACTATGAATATGTGCAGGTAACAGCCGCGGCGGGCAATGCCATCACCTTTTCCCCGGCGCTGACCAATGGCTACGCACAGAACACCACGACGCAACCGCGCAGAACCTACCAAGTCGTTCGCGTGCCGCAATATTCGAGCGCCACGATCAACAGCGCAACGCCGGTGATTCCGCTCGCGTGGAACGGGCTCACGGGCGGCGTGGTAGCGATCGATGTGGCAGGGCGCACAAGCTTTGTTGGCGCCGGGCCGCACATGGAGGCATCCAACCGCGGCTTTCGGGGTGGCAACCAGGGCGTCAATGACTCGACTTACCCAAGTGGCACCCGATCATTTCGAGCGAGCTTGACCCGGGACGGCGGCAGCAAGGGCGAGGGCATCGCTGGCACGCCACGGTTTGTGCAAACATCAGTTGCGGGTGGCTACAACTCGGGCACTCGCTTCTCTGACGCCGCCCCCACGGGGCTGGACAACGGCACGGCGACCCACATGGCCTATCCCGTCGGCGATTTTCAGCGCGGTGCCCCCGCCAACGCAGGCGGCGGTGGCAACTCGCACAACGCGGCTGGCGGCGGCGGCGGAAACGGCGGGGAAGGCGGCAATGGCGGACAAACCTGGGATGGCGACACGGGCGGCTTGAACGACACCGGCGGGTTTGGTGGCTCGCGCACACCTCAAGACGGCGTGCTGCTGCCCTCGCGCTTGTTCATGGGTGGAAGTGGCGGCTCGGGCAGCCTGAACAACAGCACCGCGCCACGCGGGGCAGGCGGCAACGGCGGCGGCTTGATCATCTTGCGCACAGGCTCCATCAGTGGCGCCGGGCTGCTGCGCAGCGACGGCCAACGCGCATGGGACTCCAACACCTCGAATGACGCTGGCGGTGGCGGAGGCGCAGGCGGCTCGGTGCTCGTGGTTGCAGCCAGTGGGCACGGCAACATTTCGGTGCAAGCCCGCGGCGGCGACGGCGCAGACTCCAATTTGGGCAACAACACCGCCTTTGCACCGCCCTCCGGCACGCAAGACACCTGCTGCGGCAACGAACTGGAAGGCCCAGGCGGCGGCGGTGGCGGCGGTGCGGTGTATGCCAACAGCGCCCTGGGCTCGCTGAGCTTGGGCGGAGGCATCAACGGCTGGTCACGTGCCGACAAAGCGCTCGGCCGCTCGGGCAACATGCGCGCTGCGCCAGGCAGCGTGGGCAACAGCTTGCAAACCATTGCCGCAGCCACCATCCCTGGCGCAAGAGAAGGCTTTTCTTGCATCCCCGTGCTCACGGTGAACAAGCTGACAACCACGCCTGCATTAGCGGTGCCGCCGGACACGTCTGGCACCTACGTGGTCAACATCAGCAACGCCTCTTTGCTCTCCGGTGTGGCCTACGGTGTGGCACTCACCGATTCCTTGCCATCGCCCTTTCAGCTCACCGGCACCACGGCCTCCCTCACCTACTCCGCTGGCGCAACTGGGCCTGCATCGCCCATGACCATCACAGGCGTATCAACCGTGTCCATCGGCACACCAGGAAGCCCCACCAATTCGTTCACGATTTCGCCGGGCGCCAACGTGACCATGAGCTTTCGCGTAGGCCTGAACGGTGCAACCGCTGGCACTTACCAAAACCCCGCAAACGTGAGCTATTCGGATCCGACCCGCACATCGGGCGGCAGCAACACCGCAACCAACCCGGTCGTGTCGCCCGGCGGCACCACTGCCGGCGGTGGAACCACCCCAGGCAGCAACTACGCCGCAGGTTCCAGCACCCAAGAAGATATCGTGATCACCGGCGTTGCTGGCACGAGTGCGGATCTGGCGCTGGTCAAAACCGGCCCCGCTGCGGTTGAGGTGGGTCAAGCCGTGCAGTACACGCTCAGCATCACCAACAACGGCCCTTCGAATGTAGCGGGCAGCATCACCATCGCCGACAACGTGCCAGCCAACATTGGCACCGTGACCTGGGTGTGTACGCTTGCCGCGGGCAGCGGAGACTGCGACACCGTGGCTGTTGGCCCCGGCCTCGCAGGCTCAGGCAACAGCATCTTGATCAGCCGAGCAGCGCTTGCCAGCGGCGGGCAGCTCTCCATCGTGATCAACGGCATTGCCGCGAGCTCCGGCAACATCACGAACACCGCCACAGTCAGCCTGCCAGTGGGCTTCACCGATCCCACGCCGGGCAACAACACAGGCACCGTCAGCACCGTGATCAGCACGCCCACAGCGGATTTGAGCGTCTCCAAAACCAATGGCGTCAGCACCGTCTTTGCCAACGGTGGCACGGCCTACACCATCGTGGTTGCCAACGGCGGGCCATCCAGCGCCAACAACGCTGTGGTCGCCGATCCAGTGTCAGCAGGTCTGCAACTGCTCAGCGTGGTCTGCACCACGAGCGGCGGCTCGGTTTGTCCTGCGAGTCTGAGCACCACCACTTTTCAAGCCGGAGCCACCATCCCCACCTTTCCTGCGGGCAGCACAC
>JAAFHN010000644.1 GCA_013298415.1 Comamonadaceae bacterium | reverse complement strand
CTTCGATTCGCGCTTGCGCTTGGAGCCTGTCCTGCGCCAACAACGCGACCGCGATGCCCTGCGCGCGGCGCTGGCCGACGGCACGATTGATGCGCTGGTGAGCGATCACACGCCGGTACTCGCCGACGAAAAGCATCTGCCTTTTTCAGAAGCCACACCCGGGGCGTCTGCGGTGGAGCTGCTGCTCAGCCTGTGCCTGAAGTGGGCGCAAAGCGATGGCGTGCCGCTTGGTCAAGCGTTGGCTCGCGTCACGAGCGGCGCGAGCGCCGTGCTCGGTGCGCTCAGCCCCAAGGGTGCGGGTCAGTTGGCAGTGGGCGCACGGGCAGACCTGTGCCTCGTGGATGTCGGCGCCACCTGGCAGGCCAGTGCGCAAAGCCTGGTCAGCCAAAGCAAGTTCACGCCATTCGCGGCAGATTTGAATGGCACAGCCTTGCCCGCCCGCGTTCTGGGCACTTGGGTGGCCGGGCAGCGGGTGTTTACGCTGGCATGAAAGCGCTGCGGGCTGCTTGGCGCTTGGCGCGGGCTATTGCGCAGGTGGTCAAAGGCTTCATCACCATCAAGCGCCACTTCGGCGGGGCAAGCCCCGCGCAGCGCCAGGCGCATGTGCAGGCTTGGGCCTTCGGCTTTTTGGAGGTTCTTGGCGTGAAGCTCGACGTGCGCGGTGCCCCGCTTGCCGACGCCGGGCGCGGGCTGTTGCTCGTTGCCAATCACGTGTCTTGGCTTGACATTTTGGTGCTGCTGGCCGTGCGGCCGGTGCGATTTGTGAGCAAGTCAGAAGTGGCGCATTGGCCCGTGATTGGTCCCATGGCCACAGGCGCGGGCACGCTCTACATCGAGCGGTCTAGTAAGCGCGATGCGATGCGGGTGATGCACCAAATGGCCGATGCCTTGAAGGCGGGCGATTGCGTGGGCGTATTTCCTGAGGGAACGACGGGTGACGGCACAGCGCTTTTGCCCTTTCACGCCAATTTGCTGCAAGCTGGCATTTCGGCACCGGCGGCGGCGCTGCCCGTGGTCATGGCCTTCATGGACCCTGAGACAGGCACGCTGTCGCAGGCGGCGCGCTATGTGGACGATGACAACTTACTCAGCTCGATGCTTCGGCTGCTGGGATCACCTGGCATTGAAGCGCGGCTGCAGTTTTTGCAACCGACCGAGGCGCAGGACTTGGATCGGCGCGCTTGGGCGCTGGCGCTGAGGGCACAGATGTCGGCTGCGCACGGCGCTTTGATCCAAAAGGCCGCTGTGGGTCGCTCTTGAGTCATCGATTTGAAGCGATTCTCCCGTTCTGTCCGGAAAAAATAAGCACTCGTTGCTCCACAAAATGTAGCAAACCCGCTGCGCTTGCACGCAGCGGGTTTGTGGATTGAAGGGCCTGCGAGGGCTTTACTTCGTGTGGCGATCCAGCTTCAAGCCGCGCACATGAATGCGCTCGCTGAGCGCTGCATTCCGAGGCGTGCGGCCCACATCGGCATCGCGGGCTGCCAGTGCTTGCTCGGTGGCGCTCGCCGCTGGCACGGTGCACGTACCTGTTGCGCGAGTGGCCAACGCTGTAGCGAGCATGCGCTCGTTCACATCGCCAAGCGGGCGCGTCAGATCGTCGTTCACCGTGCAGTTGGGCTGAATGCCATTCACGTAGCCGCCTTCGCCCTTGTTGTTGAGTCCTTGGAACTCGATGGCAAAGTGCGAAGTCAAGTTGTTGTCATATTGGCTGAAACCATAGGGTTTGCCGCAGGTTGTGCCGCCAATTTGGATCACTTGTACCCCAGCGGTGCCGACTTGCGAGCCTTTCAAGCCGTTGATGATGCTCTCGCTGGCCGAGCAGGTGCCGCTTTGCGTGAGGATGTACACCCGTGGCAAGTTCAGCGTGGCGGGTAGTGTGCCGCTTCGGTTGTCGTTGCGGCCTTGGAGCTGTACGTACTGCGGCAAGAACGGGTAGGTGTAGTTCTCGCCTTGCCGCTTGTCGTTGTAGGTCAAGCGGTCAAACACGGGCACGTTGACCACGCGACTGCCGCCCACCATCCATGCGGCCTGTGCAGCGATGAAGACATAGCCACCGCCGTTGTAGCGCAGGTCGAGCACCAAATCGCTCACGCC
>JAAFHN010000372.1 GCA_013298415.1 Comamonadaceae bacterium | reverse complement strand
CGAGCTGCAATCCCAGAAGGCTGAGGAATTCGTGAGCATTTACGTGCCAACCACACCCAACCCCACGGGCGGGTACTTTGTGTTGGTTCCTCAATCTGAGTGCGTGGAGCTCGCCATGTCGGTGGACGACGCGCTCAAATACATCATATCGATGGGGGTGGTGGTGCCGGGTGACAACCCGGGTGCAAATCCCTTGCCGCCCCAGCTTCCAAGCGCAGCACTTCCGCGCGCTTGATGCCCCGAGCGCGCCCTTGAGCGCTCAGCCCAATTTGAACCGATTTGAAGGAACTGTTATGTCCATGAGAAGCCACTACTGCGGCCTTGTGACCGAAGCCCTGCTGGGCCAAGAAGTAAAGCTGTGCGGCTGGGTGAACCGCCGCCGCGATCACGGCGGCGTGATCTTTGTTGACCTGCGCGACCGTGAAGGCCAAGCGCAAATCGTGTGCGACCCGGATCGCCCCGAGATGTTTGCCGTGGCCGAGATTTTGCGCAATGAGTTTTGCATCCAAATCACCGGTAAAGTGCGCGCGCGCCCTGAAGGCACGGTGAACACCGGCATCAAGAGCGGCGGCATTGAGATCCTGTGCCACAGCATCACGGTGCTGAACGCGAGCGTGACCCCGCCCTTCCAGCTCGACGATGAAAACCTGTCTGAAACCACGCGGCTCACGCACCGCGTGCTCGATCTGCGCCGCCCCGCGATGCAGAAAAACCTGATGCTGCGCTACAAGGTGGCGATGGCCGCGCGCAAGTATTTGGATGAGCAAGGCTTCATCGACATCGAAACGCCGATGCTCACCAAAAGCACGCCCGAAGGCGCGCGCGATTATTTGGTGCCCAGCCGAGTTCACGACGGCTACTTTTTCGCGCTGCCGCAGAGCCCGCAGCTTTTCAAGCAGCTCTTGATGGTTGCCGGCTACGACCGCTACTACCAAATCACCAAGTGCTTCCGCGACGAAGACTTGCGCGCCGACCGCCAGCCCGAATTCACGCAGATCGACATCGAAACCAGCTTCCTCACTGAAGAAGAAATCCGCGCGATGTTCGAAGGCATGATCCGCCACGTCTTCAAAGTCACCATGGATGTGGATTTGGGCGACTACCCGACCATGACCTATGCCGACGCGATGCACCAGTTCGGCAGCGACAAGCCCGACTTGCGCGTGAAGATGCAGTTCACTGAGCTCACCGACGTGATGGGCGATGTGGACTTCAAGGTCTTCTCTGCGCCTGCGCAAATGAAGGGCGGCCGCGTAGTGGCCCTGCGCGTGCCTGGTGGCGCTGTCATCGCACGCAGCGAGATCGACAACTACACCGATTTCGTGAAAATCTACGGCGCAAAAGGCTTGGCTTGGATCAAGGTGAACGACCTTGCCGCTGGCCGCGAGGGTTTGCAGAGCCCCATCGTGAAGAACATTCACGATGCCGCGCTCAAAGCCATTTTGGAGCGCAGCGGCGCGCAAAACGGCGACATCCTCTTCTTTGGCGCCGACAAAGCCAAGGTGGTGAACGACGCGATTGGCGCACTGCGCGTGAAGATCGGCCACAGCGAGTTCGGCAAAAAATCTGGCTTGTTTGAGGCCAAATGGGCACCGCTGTGGGTGGTGGATTTCCCCACCTTTGAATACGACGAAGACGCACAACGCTGGACGGCCGTTCACCACCCTTTCACCAGCCCCAAAGACGGCCACGAAGACTACATGGCCACCGACCCCAGCCGCTGCATCGCCAAGGCCTACGACATGGTGCTGAACGGCTGGGAACTCGGCGGCGGATCGGTGCGGATCCACCGCGCCGAAGTGCAAAAGAAGGTGTTTGACGCGCTCAAAATCACGCCCGAAGACGCGCAAATGAAGTTCGGCTTTTTGCTCGATGCCCTGCAATACGGCGCGCCCCCGCACGGCGGCATCGCGTTTGGTTTGGACCGCTTGGTCACGCTCATGACCGGTGCCGAAAGCATCCGCGACGTGATCGCCTTCCCCAAAACCCAACGCGCCCAATGCCTGCTCACGCAAGCGCCGAACGTGGTGGATGAAAAGCAGCTGCGCGAGCTGCACATCAAGCTGCGCAATCCGGCTGGGGCCACTGCGGCGGCGTAAATCCAAGCCCTTAGGCTAGGATGCAAAGGCGGGCTTTTGGCCCGCTTTTTTCATGGCTGCGCGCTCCTGACTTCATTTGGCTAAAATGGCCAAATCTCAGGAGTTGCTTCATGAAAGTCACCGCCACGGAAGCCAAAAACCGGTTTGGAGCGCTGTGCGCGCAGGCGAAAAGTGCGCCGGTCTTCATCGAAAAATCGGGACGGATTGATTCCGTGATTTTGTCGATCGAGGACTACAGGCGCGCCAACCCCAGCCCCGCTGCGAACGCACCGTCGCTGAGTCCCGAGGCGCAGCGTTTTTACGAAGAAAACAAAGACTGGATTGATCGGCAAAACGACATTGTGGCCAAGCACGGGCTCTGGAGCGATGGTCTGGTGGATTGGTTGTCCGACGGCAGCAACCCAGACAGCGACCACGCTCAAGCTGAATTGGCGAGCGAATCAAGACTCCAAAGTGCCTCAGTTTGACGTTTTTTCCAATCCGTCGCCTGCAACGCGAGCGTTTTATCCGCTGCTGGTCGATATCCAGCATGCAAACGTCGGGGCGAGCGTCACGCGGCTTGTGATCCCACTGGAAGACCTTCGAGGCCTGCCGCTTACCTCCAGTCGATACTCACCCTTGATCCAGTTCAACGGGAGGCCTTACAAACTGATGGCCAACCTGACGGCGCCCGTTCGAGTGGCATTGCTTCGGACACCGCTTGGCAGTCTTCTTGCCTACAGAGATGTCATCATCGGGGCGATGGATGTTTTGCTCACCGGCTCGTGAGCCCGGCTCACAAAATCCCCCAATCCGTGCTGGTGGTCATCCACTCGGCGGCGCTCGACGTGCTCTTGATCGAACGGACGGATTCGCCGGGGTATTGGCAATCGGTGACGGGCAGCAAAGATGCATTGACTGAGTCTTGGGTCGACACTGCCACTCGCGAAGTGCAGGAAGAAACGGGCATTGACGTGCATGCACCTGGCTGTGCGCTCGTCGATTGGCAGTTCGAAAACGTGTATGACATTTACCCGCACTATCGCCACCGCTATGCGCCGGGCGTAGCGCGCAACACCGAGCGGGTGTTTGGCCTGTGTGTGCTGGCTGATCAGCCCATCACGCTCAGCCCCAGGGAGCATACGGCTTGGCGCTGGCTGCCCTGGCAAGAAGCTGCGCGGGCCTGCGGCTCTGCTTCGAATGCGTGGGCGATTGAGCAGTTGCCCCAACGACAAAAACTGCGGCTCAGCGCGGCACAATCTGGCGCATGAGCCAATCCGCCGATGCCACCGCCACCATCGCCCGCCTCTGGGTGTACCCCATCAAATCTTGCGCCGGAGTCGCACTCAACGAGGCGCTGCTGACTGAAACAGGCTTCGATCTCGACCGCGCGTGGATGGTGGTGGATGAGGAAGGCGAATTCGTGAGCCAACGCGAATACCCGCGCATGGCCTTGATCCGGCCGCAGATCAAGCATTTGGAGGTGATCCTGCGGGCACCTGGCATGCTGGCCCTGCACCTCGACTTGGAGCGGGTGGAAAGCCCAAAGCGGGTGCG
>JAAFHN010000095.1 GCA_013298415.1 Comamonadaceae bacterium | reverse complement strand
GCCGCTCACCGATGTGCAAGGCGTGTTGAGCGCGATGGACACGCATTCGGCCCGGCTCAAGCGCCGCATCTCTGGCGACGCATCCGCACTCGACAAGCTGCGCCTGCTCAACCACTACTTCTACGCCGAGCATGGTTTTGGCCCGGCTGTGAACGATTTTTACAACGCGGCCAACAGCGATTTGAGCCACGTGATCCTCACGCGCAGAGGCATTCCGATCAGTTTGGCCGTGCTCTGGCTGGAGCTTGCGCAAAGCATCGGGCTGAATGCGCGCGGCGTGAGTTTTCCAGGGCACTTTTTGGTGAAAATCGCGCTCACGCGAGGCCAAGTGGTGATGGACCCCTTGAGTGGCACGAGCCTCAGCAGAGAAGAGTTGTTGGAGCGCTTGGAGCCCTTTCGCCGCCGTTCGGGCCTGGTGGGCGATTTTGAGATGCCGCTGGGCCTCTATTTGCAAGCCGCCAGCGCCAGAGACATCTTGCTGCGCATGTGCAGAAACCTCAAAGAAATCTACACCGCCAAGAACGATCATGTGTTCCTGATTGAAACCCTGCATCGCACCCTGATCCTGCAGCCGAACGCCCATGCCGACCGCAGAGATCGAGGCTACGCCTTAGCCGAGCTGGGCCACACCCAAGCGGCGCTTACCGATCTCCAGGCCTACCTGAACGAAGCCGAAGACGCGCTCGACATGGATGCGGTGGCCGATGTGGTGATGCAGTTGCGCAAAGCTGGGGTTTGACGCACCCTAGCCGGCCGCCACAAAAACCAGCAGCAGAAAGGCGTGCCGCTTTAGACTCGTGCGGCCCTCGCTGATTCACCACCAGGCTCCCAGCTCCTTTGACTTATCTCGCACGCCCCGCGCCAATTGCAGGTGCTCTCAAACACGAATCCTGGCCGCTTGCCATCGTGGTGATGGGGGTTTCCGGCTGCGGCAAGTCATCTGTGGCGCAGCGATTGGCCGAGGCGCTGGGCGTGGACTGGGTTGACGCCGACGATCTGCACGCACCTGAGCATGTGGCCATGATGAAGCAAGGCCTGCCGCTCAGCGATGAGCAAAGGTGGCCGTGGTTGGATCGTGTGGGCGCAAAGTTGAGTCAGTCGCCATCGGATCGCGGGCTTGTAGTGGCATGCTCTGCGCTCAAGCGCGCCTACAGGGATCGGCTTCGCGGCGCGAATGCCGAAATTCGGTTTGTGTACCTCAGCGGTGATCCAGAACTGATTCGCAATCGCTTACTCGCGAGAGCCGACCATTTCATGCCGGCTTCGCTGCTGGAAAGCCAACTGCGCACCTTGGAGCCGCCAGCTTCAGATGAACCCGATGCGATCACGCTGGACATCGGCGCGCCCATTGACGAATTGGTGAAGCGCGCGATTGCAGCGCTCCACGGCTCCAAAGGCGGTTAAGCGCTCGGACCACGCAGGTGCAAATACAGCGCGCTGTGATCCAAATCCGCCATCACCGCGTCTTGGCAAGCTTGGGCATACATCGATTCCAGCAGGCTTGAAATCGGCAGCTGAAGGCCTGCTGCCTGGCATTCGGCCATCACGTTGCGCAAATCTTTGAGCTGCACGCTCATCGCGCCGCGCTTGGCAAAATCTTGTTCAAGCATGCGCTGGCCGTGAACTTGCATGATCTTGCTGTCGGCCCAGCCGCCAGTGATCGCCTCTTTGAACTTGGCCGGATCGCCACCGCCGCCCGCCACGAGCAGCATCGCTTCGGCCACAGCGCCAATCGTCACCGCCACCACGAGCTGATTGGCAAGTTTCGACAGTTGCCCGGCGCCCGCAGGGCCAACGTGCGTGGCCCGACCCAGCGTCTGCAAAATCGGCAGCGCGCGGGCAAAGCCTGCCACGCTGCCGCCAGTCATGATCGCAAGCGTTCCCGCCTCCGCCCCCAATGTGCCGCCTGATACCGGTGCGTCCAGCGCATCCACACCGCGCGCGGCCAGATCGGCCGCATTGCGCCGAGCCTCCGAGGGCTGCGTGCTGGCCATATCGATCCACAAGCTGCCGTGCGGCATCGCCGCCAAAACACCATCTTCCAGCACCGCGCGTGTGATCGGCCCGTTTTCCAGCATCGAAATCACCACATCTGCGCCCTGCACAGCCTCCGCAGCCGAAGCCGCCACCTTCCCACCAAACGGCTGAAGGCGCAGCGCCTTCTCACGTGACCGATTCCATGCAGTCACGCCGTAGCCAGCGTCCAGTAGCCGCCTGGTCATCGGGAAGCCCATCAAACCGATGCCAAGAAATGCGATGTGGGGTTGACTCATGGCGTGGCCTGGTTCGAGCAAGTGGCAAAACCCATTACTTTGCCACGCGCAGTTGTCAATTCACCCTCAAGAACTCAAGCCATCGCCCGCGCCAGAGCCGGATCACGGCCCAGGCCCACTTTGGGAACATGGCCAAGGTAGGATTCGCCTTCAGTTTTGCCCTCAACGCCAGATGCCCCGCCCCCTTGCTTGTCTTTTCTCCCCGAAAGCTGTCTTAGCCAAGGTTGTGCAGATCGTGTGCCTGCTGCTATCGACCGCTGGGCTGAGCCTTGCGATGGCCACACCCTCGGTCGCGCTGATCAGCAGCGTGCCCGGGGGGGCGCAACTGCTCCTGAACGGCAAAAACGTAGGCGCCACACCCACCGACACGACCCAGCGCGTGCGTGTGGCCGTGCCCGCAGGGCGCCATCGGCTGGAAGCCGTGCTTACCCAGGGCATGCACGAAAAGTACACCACCCTGACCTTCGCCGTACTCACGGGAGCAACACACACCTTTGACCTCGCGCTCGGGCTTGAAAGGGCCACACCGGAGTTTCAGCAGCAAACGCGCCAGCGCTTCGCGGGCCAGAGCCCAAAGCTTGAAATGCTGAAGATCCCGGCCGGGCGCTTTCAAATGGGAAGCGAGGCGAATTGGCCCAACGAGCGCCCGGTGCGCACCGTTGCCATCGCTGGCTTTGAGCTCGGCAAAACCGAAGTGACCTTCGACATGTGGGACATTTGCTTTGCCAATGGCGGCTGCAGCCACCTGCCCAACGACCACGGCTGGGGGCGTGGCAATCAGCCTGTGATCTATGTGAGCTGGCACGACGCAAAGGAGTTCATCGCCTGGCTCAACCGCAGTCAGCTGAAGCCGGGCGGCAAGCGCTTTCGCCTGCCCACAGAGGCTGAATGGGAGTACGCCGCGCGCGCAGGTGGTAAGGCGGGCGAGCCCTTTTCCACCGGGCAATGCATCTCCACCAAGCAAGCCCGCTACAACGGCGACCATCCCGGCGACAACTGCCCCCCTGGCGACTACCTGCGGCGCGCGATACCTGTTGCCAGCTTCGCGCCGAATGCCTTCGGCCTCTACGACATGCACGGCAACGTGAAAGAGTGGGTGCAAGACTGCTGGAACACGCCCTACGCGAAAGCGCCGAAAGACGGCCGGGCGCAGACGGGCGGCGATTGCGAGCAGCGCATGGTGCGCGGCGGGGCTTGGTATGCGTTTGCTGAAGCCGTGCGCTCTGCGCGGCGCTATTCGGATGCGCCCACCTACCGCAACTACGGCCAGGGCTTTCGCCTAGCGCGCTGAGGCGTTGTCGCTCTCCGCGCGGCGCTCGGGCATCGCGGTGAGGTCGAAGCGAAACAGGCGGCATTCAATCGGCCCGTTGAACATGGGCACTCGGCGGGATTCTTTGAAGCGCATGGCAGCGGGCAGCTTCATGTCGGGGCTGAGCACCCAGGCCGTCCAGCCGGGGTAGGCGGTTTTCCAGTGCCTGCCGAGCAGCTGGAAGAAGTTGGCAGACGCATCCCGCTGGCTCTCATCTGCGGGCGCGCTGCGCAGCTCCACGGGCGCACGCGCCGCATGCGCGGCTTGCGATGCAGCCACGCCGCGTGTGTCGATCCGCTCGCCATAGGGCGGGTTCATCACGATCACGCCGGGGCCCTCCACTGGTGCGCTGCGCTGCAAGGCATCGCCGCCGCGAAAATTCACCAAGCCGCTCACGCCAGCGCGCTCGGCATTGGTGTTCGCAAAGTCAACCATGCGAAAGGCCAAATCGGAGCCATACACATTCGCCACAAAGCCATTTTTGATGGCCTCTTGCACATCTGTCTTCGTGATTGCTTGGTTTGTTGCTTCTTCTTTGATAGCGTTCCATTGCTTGGCTTCGAAGGGCAAGAGCCGCTCAAAACCAAATCGGCGCATGCTGCCAGGCGCAATGCCTGCCACGAGCTGCGCGGCTTCAATCGCAATCGTGCCGCTGCCACAGCATGGGTCCACCAGCGGCGGCGCGTCGATGCCTTTTTCACGCGCGAGGTGGGCCCAGCCGCTCGCTTCCAACATCGCGGCGGCCAGCGTTTCTTTGAGTGGCGCATCACCTTTGTCAAAGCGCCAGCCGCGCTTGAAAAGCGGCTCGCCCGAGGTGTCAATCGAGAGCGTTACATGCTCTGGCCCAAAGTGCGCAAACACGCGGGCATCGGGCCGCTCGGTGTCCACACTCGGGCGCACGCCCTCAAAGTGCCGAAAGCGATCACACAGGCCGTCTTTCACGCGCAGGGCCGCAAAGTTCAGGCTCTGCAAAGGGCTGCGGCTGGCGGTGGCATCGATCTTGAACGTATGGCGCGGTGTGAGCCACTGCTCCCATAGCGTGTCGCAAGCGGCCTGGTAAATGTCGTCTTCGCTGCGGTAGGGCGCGTGCATCAGCTCCACCAGCACCCGCTGCGCCAAGCGGCTGTGCAAATTGAGCTTTAACACATCCTCAAAGCTGCCCTTGGCATACACCCCCGCCCGAGCAGGTGTGGGCTTGGCATGGCTCACCCGCTTCACCTCAGCCGCCAGCATGTCTTCCACCCCACTCGGGCAGGGAAGAAAGAGGTTGAAGAGCGGGATGCTTTGGGTCATGGGGGGGATTGTCGGGGTTGTGAAGGGAGAGGCCGAAAACTCGGCCAAGCCGTAAACTTAGCCAATGAAGCCCCGGGTCTATGTGGAAACCTCCGTCGTCAGCTACCTGACCGCACGGCCGAGCCGCGATTTGGCACTGGCCTCGCGGCAGCAAAGCTCGCTGCAGCTCTGGGAAGCGCAGGATCGCTATGAGCTGATCGTCTCGGATCTCGTCTACGCAGAAGCAAGCGCTGGCGACGACCGCGCAGCTGAGATTCGCCTTGCCTGGCTGAGTGGTCTCCAGGTCTTAGCCGTAGAGCCCGAAGCCACCGAAGTGGCGGATGCGCTGATCGCGGCCAAAGCCCTGCCCGAGTCAGCGTACGCCGACGCACTTCACATCGGCATTGCCGCTACCAACCAAATGGCTGTGATCGCGAGCTGGAACTTTCGACACATCGCGAGCGTTTGGGCTCGCGCACGAATAGAAGCAGCCTTGCAAGGCATGGGCTATTCGAGTTGCCGCATCGCTACGCCCGATGAACTGACTGAAGGAGACTCCCAATGAGCGACACCACGCGACAACCCGACGCTGTGATCCAGGAACTGTGGCGAGTGAAAGATGCCGCATTCGAGGCTGCGGGTCGAGACCCTCAACAGTTCGTCAGGATTCTCAGGGAAAAAAGCGAGGGCCTGCGGCAAAGACTCAACCAGCCCGCTCCCGCATTGCCCGTGCAGTCAAGCGTGGCAACGCCGTAGTCCGCCAGCGCAGGCAGCCTTGAGCCAACGGCGGGCTTTGGGTGATGGGGGAAATGTCGCGGCGTTGGGGCTCTGAACAGCCTTTTGGGCGCAAAGTTGGCAAAAGCTGACAGCCGAAGGCCGCAGAGTCAATCCAAATCGCCGCTTGCTTTCGTGCGAAGCGTAAAATCGTGCCGCACGAAATGAGGTGATGTTCCATGCTTGCAACTGTTGAACCGGTCCAATCCATCAAGCCCGTGGGAGCCAATGGCCAAATCAGTCTGGGGAAACAATACGCGGGCCAGTACGTGCTGACCGAGGAGCGCGAGCCTGGCGTGTGGCTCGTGCGGCTGGCCGACGTGATCCCGCGCAACGAGCGTTGGCTGCACGAGCCGCACATGAAAGCGTCTTTGGAAACGGCGATGCGATGGGCGGCAGACACACCGCCTGCGCCTGCTGACCTGAAGGCGCTTGAAGCCAAGCGCACAAGCAAATCCAAATCGAAGTAGGCACAGCGGCGTGGCCAAAGTCATCGTCGATCTGTCGCCATCCTTCGTGGAACAGTGGCTTGAAATGCCCAAGGCCGACGCAGCCTTGGTGCTCCCCGCACTTCAAAAGCTACAGCGCCACACCTGGCAGCAGGTGCAGCAATCCAAGGGCTTCCATTGGGAAGAAGTCTCATCCCTCAAGCCCCCGCCAGGCCTGGACAAGCTGCACACCCTGCGCGTGAACGACAACATCCGAATCGTTGCCGTGCGCCAAGCCGATTTCATGCGGTGCTTGGGTGTGGGGTCACATGTAGCGGTTTATGGCGATTGAGTCTTCAACCACGCCGCCAACCGCCCCACGCCGCCATCCAGCCGCCCCAAATCCTTGCTCGCAAAGCACCACCTGAGCCAGCCCTGGGCATTCGGGCTGAAGGCGGTGCCTGGGGCTAGGCCTAGGCCGGCTTCGGTGACCAGGCGTTTGGCAAGGTCGAGGGAGTCGGTGTAGCCATCGAGCTTGAAGAAAGCGTACATGCCGCCTTGGGGGGATTGCACCTGTACTTGGGGCAGCGTGGCAAGACCAGCCAGCAAGCGATCTCGGCAGGCTTGGAGGTGTGCGACGACTCTGGGCGTGATTTCCTGGCCGTTGGCAAGTGCTGCCACGGCTGCGCGTTGCGTGAAGGCGCTTGCGCAGCTCGTGTTGAACTCGATCAGCTTGCCCATGTGGGCGGCCAGCTCCGGCGGCATCACGAGCCAGCCCAAGCGCCAGCCGGTCATCAAAAAGCTTTTGGAAAAACTGTGGGCGACGATCAAGCGATCCTCGGTGTGGCTGATGTCCAAAAACGAGGGTGCGCATGCGTTCGGCGCGGGCGCGAAGTACAGGCGCTCGTACACCTCGTCTGCCACGATCCACGTGCCCGTTTCGCGGCAGCGCGCAAGGATGGCGGCTTGCTCATCGCGCGTCAAACACCAGCCTGTGGGGTTGTTGGGCGCGTTCAAGATCAACACTCGCGTGGCGGGCCGAATGTCGGCCAAGAGCGCGGCCAAATCCAAGCCCCACCGGCCCCCTTTCGGCACCAGGCTGTGGGTGCGCACGTTCGCGCCCATCACAGTCGGCTGGCCAACCAAATTCGGCCAAACGGGCGTGACGACGAGCACGTCATCGCCCGCGTCGATCAGCGCCTGGCAGGCCAGCATGAGTGCGTTCACGCCGCCCGAAGTAACGGCAAAACGCTCCACGCCAAACTGCTGGCCCGCATGCGCGTGCAGCCCGGTGGTGTAGGCCGCAAGCGCCTCGCGCAGCTCGGGCAAGCCGAGGTTGTGGGTGTAGAAAGTTTCTCCCGCCGCAATCGACGCAATGGCTGCATCGCGCACGATTTGCGGAGTCGCTTCATCGCCCTCGCCAAACCAAAACTTGAGAACATCAGCGCGGCCCATGCCAGCCTGCATGCTCGCGTGCATTCCAGCATTCGCCACTTGGCGGATCTGGGATTCTTCAAGGTTGATGAGGGTTTGGCGCATGCTTGCTCGTTTCAGTGAATAAGGGGCGGTTCAGTCGAGTCGATGAGATGACGTTCGATGTCCATGCTCTCGTGGAGCACTCGCAGTACCACGATTTTTTGCTCACCAGAGTTCAGTTTGAAGACTACCAAGTGTCGGCCTCTGCGGCGGTCGCGCGCCACCCTCAGAACGCCGATACCCGCGCCGAGATCATCTCGCCAACGAATGCCGCGAAGGAGAGGGCCAGCGCCCAAAGCTCGAATTGCCAGCCTCAAGGTGTGCTCGTAGGTGGCCGCCTGCTGCGCTCCAAACTGCTTTTGCGTCCAGCCGACGATGGAGGCAAAGTCTTGCTCGGCCTGCCCTGCAAGCCGGACATGCCACTTCATGGCGCGCGCGATGCCGTTCGGGCTCGCACCCCGACTGAACGCAGATGCGCATCCAAGGCCTCATCAGTGCTGAAGTCTGTGTATCGCCCCGCCGCAATATCCGCCTCACCCACCGCAATTGCCTGCTTCAACGCATCCAGCCGAGCTCGGTATTCCGCTTCGCTGCGCTCCACCAAGCGAAGGCCTTCGCGCAACACTTCGCTAGCGTTTTGGTAGCGGCCAGCAGCCACCCACTGCTCAACCAAAGCGGCTTGATGATCGGTGATGACAACGTTGCGTGTAGGCATGGTCGGCCCCTGGAAAGAATTGGCAGATTATGCCAATGCCTT
>JAAFHN010000304.1 GCA_013298415.1 Comamonadaceae bacterium | reverse complement strand
TGTTGCAGCCGAGTCGCAATCGAAGTGCTGGTACTCCCAGCGGATGGCGGTGCGCATCAGGCTCAGCTTGTCGAGCCAAGACCAGCCGCTTGCACCGAGCACCGCGCCAGCTACCGCCAATCGCGGGTGTTTTGCGAGCTTGGCCGAGGCCGACAAGCCGCTGCCATCGGGCTTGCGAAGCTGCAAAGGAATTCGCAAAAACGCGTCTTTTTCTTCCACGCCCAGGCTTTTGAGCAAGGCCAGGGTATCGGTATATGCGCCGATCAAAATGTGTTGGCCGTTGTCCAGGCTGTGCTGGCCGATCGGCACCTTGCGCGCTCTGCCGCCAGGCACGCGTGACGCTTCAAACACGGTGACCTGATGGCCGGACCGCGCAGCCTTCAGTGCCGCAGCGCAACCTGCCCAGCCTGCGCCTACCACCGCGATCTGGCTCAAAGCGCAGCCCTCAACTCACCACCCCAAGCGCTTGTGTTTTCCAGGCCAGCCAAAACTTGCGGATCGGCGTGAGTTTGGTGCGCTGGTGCAGCACTTGGAAGCCACTTGCTTGGATCTCGCGCAAGAGGCTTCTGTAAATGCTTGCCATCATCAGACCGGGCTTTTGGGCTGAAAAATCGGCGGCAGGCAAGAGGCTCAAAGCTTCGTCATAAGTTGCCAAAGCGCGCTCGGTTTGGAACTTCATCAGCGCCTGAAAACGATCCGAGTCTTGGCGCTTCAAAAGCTCTTGCGCTTTCACCTCAAACTGCTGCAACTCGTTCACGGGCAGATAGATTCGCCCGCGCATCGCGTCTTCACCCACATCGCGGATGATGTTGGTGAGCTGAAAGGCAAGGCCGAGTTTGTGCGCGTAGGCGGTTGTTTGCTCCTGCGTTTGCCCAAAAATGCGTGCGGCCACTTCGCCCACGATGCCTGCCACCAAGTGGCAGTAGCGCTGCAGGCCAGGGTAGTCCAAGTAGCGGCTTTGCTGTAAATCCATCTCGCAGCCTTCGATCACGGCGTGGAGGTGTCGCAGCTCGATGCGGTAGGTGGGTGCAAGCGGCATCAATGCCTTCATCACCGGATGGTTGGGCTGGCCAGCGTAGGCGCTGGCGCATTCCTTGCGCCACCAAGCGAGCTTTGTCGCGGCGACTGAGGTGTCTTCAATCTCGTCCACCACGTCATCGACCTCGCGGCAAAAAGCGTAGAAGGCCGTGATCGCAGCGCGCCGCTCTTTGGGCAGAAACAAAAAGGCGTAATAAAAGCTGCTGCCAGAAGCCGCCGCTTTTTCTTGGCAATATTGCTCGGGAGACATGGGCTTGGAGCTTACCAGCGGCTTTCGGCAATTGTGTTCGAGCGGGCTGCCAGGCGCGTTCAGGTACGCTTCGCACATGGAACGAAGTACACGCCAACGCGCAGCCATACGAGATGCCTTGAAGCTGGCCGGAAGGCCGTTGCTACCGCACGAAGTGCTGGTCTCCGCGCAGGCAGAGGTGCCAGGGCTTGGTTTGGCCACGGTGTATCGCAATCTCAAAGCGATGGTTGAAGAGCAGACGCTGCGCGTCGTCGAACTGCCGCGCGAAAACCCGCGCTTTGAGCTTGCCGAGCACGGATACCACCACCACCACTTTCAGTGCAGGGGCTGTAACAAAGTTTTTGATGTGGACGCTTGCCCAGGTGATCTGGCACACCTGGCCCCCCCTGGCTTCATCGTGCGTGATCACGACATCACGCTCTATGGCGAGTGCAGCGATTGCGTTGCGGAGCAAGCGGCAGCAGCGGCATCTGGGCATGCCCATACCAAGCGGACGGCTGAGCCTCAGTCAGCCCCCGTACACACCCACGAACACGGCTGACTGGGCTTGCCGCTTGCGCGTCAGAACTTGGCTTGCAGGCCCAAGGTCACGCTCCTGGGCGTGCCTGGCATCACCCAAGTCCGCTGGAAAGAGTTGGTGTAGTAGGTACGGTCAAAGAGGTTGTCCACATCCAGCGTGGCGCGCCACGCCTTGCTGAGTGTGGTGTGCGCTGTGAGCTTGGCGAGGGTGTAGGCGGGCAGTTCAAACAACGCTGCACTTGCCGCAGCCTGCGCGGCCGTGTAGGCCTCGCCCAAACGCACGCTGGAATGCGTGAACCCGCCGCCTATGCCAAACGGCATGCCAGCGAGCACGCCTTCGTACATGAGCAGCACGCTTGCATTGGTGCGCGGTATGTTGAGCAGCGGCTTGCCCACGGCGAGCGTGTTGTCGCGCGTGACCTTGGCATCAATGGCGGACAGACTGGCGTTGATGCGCCATTGCGCACTCAGCTCGCCCGAAAAATCCAAATCGACGCCCTGGCTTTGCACCTCGCCCGCTGCGATGGAAAACGCTGCGTTGGCCGGATCGGCGGTGAGCACATTGCGTTTGGTGATGCGGTAGGCGGCGAGTGTGGCACCCAGCGTTTTGGCGGGGTTCTCCCACTTGATGCCGACCTCAGTCGCCTGGCCCTGCTCTGGCGCGAAGCTGCGCCCAGCCGAGTCCACGCCGTTGTTGGGCCGAAAAGAACGGCCCAAGTTCACAAAGGTGCTCAATTCTGGCGTGGCGAGGTAGCTGAGACCTAATCGGGGGGAGGTTTCGCTCGGGGACTGCTCGGTCACGAGACCTGTGCGGCGGTTGTTGAGCTTTTGCGCATAGCTGTCATGCCGTAAGCCCGCGAGCAAACGCCAATGCGCCGAAGGAGAGAGCACCGCTTGTGCGTAAAGCGAGCGGCCATGCTGGTTTTCCAGGTTGTCGGTGTTGGGTGCGGGCGTGGGCTGCGCTTGACCATAGACGGGTGCAAGTACGTCGATGGCATACGGCGCGGCAGCACTGGGGTTGATGCGGCGCATCAGGGTTGAAATTTCAAAGCGATGCCCGCTTGCGCCTGCCAGAAGTTCAAGCGGCATGTCCGCTGCGCGCAGCTGGCCCTGCATCTCGATTTGCCAGCTCAAATCATTCGAGCTGTAGTCGCGAAAGCGGCGCTGGCGGCGCAGGGTGCGTTCATCGGCCAAGAGGGTGGCGTTGGGCTCGGTAGAAAAACCGTAAAGCGTGCCAGATTTGCCAGCAAGTTGGCCATTCAAGCGCCATGCATCGCTGAGGTTGTGAGTCGCGCTGAAGTGGTGGGTTTGGTTTTGCACCTCCATTGCACCGTCCGCAGGCTCGCCTGTGAAGCGCTCACGCGGCACCGCACCTAACTTGCCGCTCGTCGCCACGATGCCGCGATCCAGTGGCGTGCGGTGTTTGAGCCATTCGCCGTTGTAGGCAAGCCGGGTTTGGGGTGAAAGCTGCCAAGCGAGCGCGGGCGCGATGAACTCGCGCTTCGTGGTGACAAAGTCCCGAAAACTGCCCTTATCTTCCATTGCAAAATTGAGCCGATAGGCGATGTCACTCGAAAGCGGGCCGGTGGAATCGAGCGCCAAGCGCTTGCTTGAAAAGCTGCCCACATACGCTTCCAGCGAGTGCGCAGCTTTGAGGCGCGGTTGTTTGGTGACCAAGTTGATCGTGCCGCCCGGCTCGCTCAAGCCGTAGAGGGATGCCACAGGGCCTTTCAAAAACTCAAGTCGCTCGATGTTGGCCAGATCGCGCGGTGCGTTGAAGCCACGGTTGGAGGCAAAGCCATCGCGCAAGAGTGGCATGCCGTTGTTCACGTCACCCGCAAAGCCGCGAATGGCGATGTTGTCCCACAGGCCGCCGAAATGGTTTTGACGTGACACGCCGCCCGCATAGTCCAGCACGTCGTCGAGCTTGGTAGCGCCCAAATCGTCAAGCGTTTGGCGCGACATCACGCGCACGGCTTGGGGCAGCTCTTTGAGCGGCAAGTCGCTCTTGGCGCCTTCGGTGTCGCTGGCATGGTAGCTGCCCGACTGGCCTCGGCCAACCACTTCGATGCGCTCGGTGCCCTGCACTCGGGCAGAGCTAGATTGGGCGAAGGCGGTAGCGCTCAAACTGGCGCACAGCATTGAACAAGCCAGTGGAATCCGGTTAGAAAAAAAGAGATGGGTCATGGCTTACTCGGGTGCATGCTTCACGGCAAAACTCAGGGTGGCGTGCATGCCGGTTTTTGAGGCTTTAGCGGGGTCTTCACTGGGTGCGTCGTAGGCCACAGCCAGCACATTCAAGCCTTGGTTGCGCACCCGAAACTTCACCAAACCGTCTTTTCCGGTGACGATGGGCTTGGCATCCGGGTCACCCGTGTAGTCGCGGATGAATTTGGCCCCGGAAACGGGTTTGCCGTCGAAGAGCACGCGAACCCTCATCGGGTCGTTG
>JAAFHN010000123.1 GCA_013298415.1 Comamonadaceae bacterium | reverse complement strand
GTGAGCTGCGCGCAGGGCGACACGGGCTACATCTACGACGGCTTGCTGGAAAGCGAAGTCACCGAAGTGCAGCGCGGCACCATGCCGCCGATCAGCACCAAGATCATGATGAATGTGGGCAACCCGCAGCTCGCCTTTGAGTTCGCGCAATTGCCCAATCAAGGCGTGGGCCTGGCGCGGCTGGAATTCATCATCAACAACAACATCGGCGTTCACCCCAAAGCAATCCTCGACTATCCAAACGTGGACAGCGATCTGAAAAAGGCGGTGGAATCGGTGGCGCGCGGCCATGCATCGCCAAGAGCGTTTTACGTGGACAAAGTGGCTGAGGGCGTGGCCACCATTGCCGCCGCCTTTTGGCCTAAAGCCGTGATCGTTCGCTTGAGCGATTTCAAAAGCAACGAGTACAAAAAACTCATTGGCGGCAGCCGCTACGAGCCCGAAGAAGAAAACCCCATGCTCGGCTTTCGCGGCGCGGCGCGCTACGTGAGCGCCGATTTCGGCGAAGCCTTTGCGATGGAATGCGAAGCGATCCGCCGCGTGCGTGACGACATGGGATTGACCAACGTGGAAGTGATGGTGCCCTTCGTGCGCACGCTCGGCCAAGCCGAAGCCGTAGGCGCCCTGCTGGCCAAACACGGCCTGGGCCGGGGCGTGGGCGGCCTGCGCCACATCATGATGTGTGAGATCCCCAGCAACGCCATCCTGGCCGAGCGCTTTTTGCAGCACTTCGACGGCTTTTCCATCGGCTCCAACGACCTCACCCAGCTCACACTCGGCCTAGACCGTGACAGCGGCTTAGACATCCTCGCCAAAGATTTCGACGAACGCGACCCCGCCGTGCTGGCGATGCTGGAGCGTGCCATCAGCGCTTGCAAAGCCGCCGGCAAATACGTCGGCATCTGCGGCCAAGGCCCCAGCGATCACCCCGATTTCGCGCAGTGGCTCGCCGATCAGGGCATCAGCTCAATCAGCCTGAACCCTGACACGGTTGTGGCCACTTGGCAGCAGCTCGCAGCAGCTGAAGCCACCGACAAAGTCTGAGCGCGCCGGAGTGAGCGACCGGGGAGCCGCGGAACTTGCGCGGGGAATGCAAGCAGGGCAGATTTGCAGCGATATCTGCCCTCTGTCCTCGTACTTGTTCACTTTTTAGCTATGCTTTTTGAACCAATAGCAACGGCACCAACACGCGCTGCTCTCCAGTACAGCGGCAGAGCCGACGAAGCCCAGCGAGCATCGGTGGAGTTCCAAATTGCTGGCGATCCCGCGCTGAGGGACGCCGTTGAGTTCGAGCCCTCATGGGTTGGGGGAAAAGGTCGTCAAGCCGAATTGGCTGCCGCCGAACTACGCGTTGTACTCGGTCCACTCTTGGAGCGGCCCATGTTCCAAAGCATCCCTAGCAAGCCAATCGTCAAACCCTGCTCGTCCCTTTCCGCGCCAGTGGAGCACTGAGCGAAGGATGTCCGTCGTTGTCCGCAACGCATTGCGACCACACGACCATCCAGGGTGGAACTCCTGAAAGCCGCGTGCGAACCTCATTTCCAAGATCCATCCGTCGTCACGATTGATATCGCAGTGGAGTACAAACATTCGTTGGGCACCGATTACGCGGGCACCGAAAACTTCATGCGTGTGTTCCGACAAACTTCTCGCCTTATCGAGCTCGATTTCGTTCCATCGCCTGACGTACCGACGATACATTCGGAACAATGACTCGGTGTATCGGTCGGCGAGGATTTCACCAGAGTCCGCGCCCTGCCAACGCTTCGCATCGGACGGCGGTGTGCCTTGCCAGTAGGAAGACTTAACCATGGCGTGTTCCCTTGTTAACTGAAGTGAGCGGTTGATCTGATAGCAGTCGTCCAAGAGACGGGCCAGTGACCGCATTGTTCGCCGACGCGGGGACTGCCGCCTTCTGCGGAAATCCGATTCGACGTTGAATTCAAACGATGTTCAAAGCCACATCAATGTTCCCCCGCGTGGCATTCGAATATGGGCACACCTGATGCGCGGCCTGCACCAGGGCTTCGGCTTGAGCGCGGTCCATGCCGGGGAGGGTGATGCGCATGCGCACGGCGATGCCGTAGGCATTGGGGATGGGGCCTAAGTCCACCTCTGCGTCGATGGACAAATCGGCGGGCAAGGCCACTTTCATCTTGCCTGCCACGGCTTGCATCGCGCCGATGAAGCAAGCCGAGTAGCCCGCTGCGAAAAGCTGCTCGGGGTTGGTGCCTGCACCTGGGCCGCCGGGGCGAGAGAGCGTGACGCTGAGGCGGCCGTCATCGGTGCGCGATGCGCCTTCGCGGCCGCCGGTGGTGTGGGCTTTGGCGGTGTAGAGCACTTTTTCGAGTGAGGTCATGGTGTTTCCTTGGCTGAAGTTTGAGCTAAAAAAATTGAAGCGAGCCTACGCCGACTGACGCGAGGCAAAGCCGCCATGAACTCTAGTTGATCCTCCCAGCTCGCGCGGGCCACCTTTGCGACACGCGGCGGGGCATTTCAAGGCCATCCCCTTGGGGCCGAGGCTTACACTCATTGCGAGCCAGGCGCGCTGCACAGCCGCCCGACTGAACCGACAACCCCAACTTTGGAGACACCATGCTCACGCTCTGCGGATTTGCCTTCTCGAACTACTACAACAAAGTCAAAATCGTGCTGCTCGAAAAAGGCATCGAGTTTCAGGAAGAATTGGTCACAGCCCCAGTGAAAGATGCAGCGCATTTGGCTGAATCGCCCATGGGCAAGGTGCCGTTTTTGCGCACGCCGCACGGCACCTTGAGCGAGAGCCAAGTGATCGTGGACTACTTGGAAGCAGCCTACCCCGCCACGCCACTCGTACCCGCCGATGCCTTTGCCGCAGCAAAAGTGCGCGAGCTGTGCACCTATCTCGACATGCACATCGAGCTGGCCGCTCGTGATCTCTACGGCATGGCATTCTTCGGCGCGCCCGCGCTGAGCGATGGCGTGCAAACCCGCATCCGCAAACAGCTCGACAAATCCCTGCCCGCCTTCAAATCGCTCGCGAAGTTTTCCCCCTTTGTGGCGGGCGATGCGCTCACGCTGGCTGACTGCTCCGCATTCAGCGCCCTGCCCGCTGCAGCCATGGCCACCAAGGCCGTGTTTGGCACTGACCTGATCGAGGCCCACGGCATCGACCACAAGGGCTACATCAAGCTCCTTGGCGAGCGCGCCAGCGTGCAGCGCGTGAACGCCGACCGCAAAGCCTTCCAAGCCGCGATGGCAGCGAAGAAGCCTGCCTGAGCCCGTTCATCCCGCTTTTTGATGTGAAGTAGCAGCTCTGTCCAGGTATTCATTACATTCGTTGCTATTGATTTAGGAATTCACAGATGAACCAATTCAGCGAGCGAATCCAAGTCTTGGGTACCGAGGTCTTGGTGGATGGCCCGGCGGCCGATGCGCCGCTGATCCTGATGCTGCACGGCTGGCCCGACACGCGGGAGCTTTGGCAACACCAAGTTGAGGCGCTCAAGGGCCACTACCGCTGCGCGCGCTTCACTTGGCCTGGCTTCGATCCGGCGCTCGGCGCGCAGCCGCGCACCCTGGCCGAGCACATCGGCCTGGTGGATGCCGTGATCCAGCGCCTGAGCCCTGGCGTGCCCATCACGCTGTGCATGCACGATTGGGGCTGCATTTTTGGCCAGCAATACGCGGCAGCGCACCCGGCGAAAGTGGCGCGCTGCATCGTGATGGACATTGGCGACTACAACGCCGGGGCCTACATCAAATCGCTCTCGATCAAAGCCAAGCTCGGTGCGCTCGCCTACCAACTCTGGCTGGCAGGCACCTGGGTGCTCGGCCACAAGCTGGGCCTCAAAGGCATTGCCAACAGCCTCGCCCGTTTCATGGCCAAAGCGCTCCACGCCCCCGGCGCTCGCGAAACCATCACCTACGGCATGAGCCACCCCTATGCCATGACTTGGTTTGGCACCTCAGGCGGATTCAAGGGCGCGGCCACCATCAAAGCGCCATTGCAACCCACCCTTTACTTTTACGGCCTCAACAAGCCCTTCCAATTCCAATCCCCGCGCTGGCTGGAAGCAGTTGCCGCCCATCCCGGCAGCAAAGTGGTGCCGGTGAAGGCCGGCCACTGGCTTATGCTGCGAGGGGCCGATCAAGTGAACGCGGAAATCACGGCGTGGCTCGCGGCACGCCCTGCCATCGCACTGCCGCGCAGTTGAGCGCCTGTGCTTGGTGAATGCAGCCAAGCGATGCCGGATTCCTGGCTGCAATTCGCCCCGCCCTCTCGCACGCTCGGCGTTGGGGTGCAAGACGCCTCCGCTCCCCCGTCAAACCCTCTACGCCGCACCTGTTGAAGCACTTTGGCAGTGCAATTGAAGGCGTAGCACCGATGGCTCTGGCCTCACCGTGTGCGCCAGAATCTCGCGCAACACTTTGTGGACTTCAAGTCCAAGTCCGAGTCCAAGTCTGGAGTCCAAATTCAAGCGACGCCGGATCAATCGCTCCCGGCTTTGGCAGCACCGTCACGCAAGAACGAGGCTTGGGTCTCGACTGCCTTTTGATGTCTAATTTGGTCTACCGTGTAGCCCGTAACACTGACAGGACAGATCATGATCCGCCACTCAATGGCGAGCCTCGCGCTCGCCTTCGGTTTGCCGCTGGTCGCAGCTCAGACGCTGCCACAGCCTCCGCAACCAACGGGCAGCACCGTGGTTTTCGCTGGCAACCAAGCCTTTGACCGCTTCG
The DNA here is from genome assembly GCA_013298415.1 of Comamonadaceae bacterium. Classification (GTDB taxonomy): domain Bacteria; phylum Pseudomonadota; class Gammaproteobacteria; order Burkholderiales; family Burkholderiaceae_C; genus JAAFHN01. The sequence continues at coordinate 2,536 of JAAFHN010000123.1, read as the reverse complement.
TGCCTCTCCTGCGCGCCCTGCCGCTGCCATCGTGCAATGGCACGAGCTGGCGCGATATGGTGACGGGCATGCGCAATGGCTTGGTTCGCATCCCCGGCTCAAACTGGTATCAAAACCCGGGCGCGTGCGGCATCAAGCTCTTGGTCTTCAACAACCAGGGTGCGCTCGACAAGTTTGCCGCCTTCGTGGTACGTGACGGTGAAACCCGCGCCAGCGACATGCCCTTCGCCCAGGGCGACCATTGGCAGGGCTACTTTGATGCGGTGTTCAACGACACGATCATTTCGATATCCACAGATGACTTGGGCGCCCTGCCCACGACTGACCCGTCCACGCCTGAGCTGATCCGCTCCAAGTTTGCTGCGGGCGCCAGCTACGGCGGGATGACGGAGCTGGCCGTTCCCAGGGGTGCTCAACTTTTCTCACGCGCCCGCCTGAGCGGCGCGCTGGGTAATTTGCTGAGCGGGCCATTGAACCTGCCAAGTGACAATCTTTGGATTCGCGCGGAGCTTGAGACGCACACAGTTGACCTCATGCTGCCGCCCGGCAACAGGGTGTCCGGCCCCTTCGGCATCACGCCGATTACGCTGAGCGACGTGACTTTCAAGATCGACCGTGATCGAAACATGGCCTTCATGGGCAATGCGGAGTTCAGGAGCTTGCCCGGCAAAGTGCTGCCAATGGTGATTGACGCGCCGGTGCTGGTTCCGAAAACTTGGCCGCGTAAATGGCCAGCATCTCAAATTGCGCTGAACGCACCGCGCGAGCTCACCATGCACGACTACGCCAAGATCGTGACCGACTTGGCCACGCTCGGGCCACAAGCCGCCTCTCAAATCGGCTTCATGGCCAATATCGTGCCCACTCAGGACTTGCTGCGCACCATCAACCGGATGAGCAGGCCACTGGCCATGTTTAAGCTCTTTAATCCAGACCCCAATGCCGACCGATTCCGCCTGGCTGCGGGCACGCCCTACCCTGACCTGCGACAGTTCAACTTCGTGGTCTTGGGTGCGGATGCCACCGCCAAAGACGGCAGCAATGCCGCTGGCCCGCTGCTGCGATTCAAGGCCGACGTGGATGTGTTTGGCCAGCGCCTGGCACGCAGCGACACGACAATCAGCAGAACTGAATTCCGGACAAACTCCAACGGCAGCTTCAACATCGGCCTAGACAGCATCGGCATCACCAGCCCTGTGGTGAACGCAGTGATTGACCTGGGCACCAGCCCCCCAAGGGCCGACATCTTGCTCAACGTGAAGTCTCCCGTGCGCGACGTGAGCTTCGTGCTAAACGAAGACCGCATCGCGGCCAGCAGCCCAGCCAATTGCGTGTTTCCAGCGCCACTTGGCGGGCAAATCGAGTTCGCAGGCATCACGCCAAGGTCCTTGGTCGACGGACTCCTGCCGCAGGCACCTGACCCCGGGATTGCAGTCAAGTGCGCAGCTGAAGTTGCCGCGCTGGTTGCCGACGGCATCAACCGCATTGGCCGCGTGTTCTCAGGCGGCAGTTGGCAAAGCCACCCCGCGCGCACCACTTACGACTGCACGAATTTCCACCCCACCGCCACGCCAGAATCGACCAAGTTCATCGCGGCCTACCCCCCAGGCCGCCTCTGGGGTTCGCGCAGTGACTACGACCATCGCCAGATGAACTTCACCCGTTATATCTATTCGCAGGCCACGGGAAAATTCCACGCGATCGGCGAGGGCGCACTCGGCAACACCGCTTGTGGCGGCTTGGTGGGCGAGGAGGGCCACGGCTATGGCCGCACTGACACCGCCAACAGCGAAATCTGGACCAAAGCGCTCATGTGCGAGCGCGGCAAGTTTCCGCAGCACTTGGTCGCGCCCGGCGTCATCAACACCCCAGAGCAATGCTACGAGACCCGCGGTTTGCGCGAGTCCAAGCCACAATTCGCCGGGCGCATCGTTAAAGCGCAGGGAGACCCCGCCCAGAGCGCACATTTGATTGGCCCAGACGGCAATCGCCGCCTCATCGGCTGGAAAGACAACTGGAAAGTACATGGCGATTGCGAACTCGCGCAGTACAGACTAAGCGAAATTGTGCTGCCCAGCTTGCATGAATTGTTCAAATGGCGAGACAGCACACCTTTAGATGGTGGAACTTGCAAACAATTGCTTGCCGGCATGAATATACAAATGACACCTGGGAAAATTGCACAAGAGAATAATCAAAAATTCATCGCGTATTGTGATTCCTGGAAAAACACATTCATCGTATCCGGAAATCGTCGGTATTGGATCGGCAACAAAGACAATTGGAATGTGTACGCGATGTGCAAAGCGCCGGCTGACGATGTGGTGTGCGTATCGGCCGCGGATGTGGCAACCGTGCCCGACGGAGGCGGGATCGGCGACTACAACCGTTGCCGGGAGCTAAGGGGTCTGCCTCGCACACAACCCCCGGCCGAACGATACAACGCGCGCCTTGTCTCGACTTGCGACGGCAGAAACGACACTTTTGTGGTTGCAAACGGGCAAAAGCGGTGGATCTCTAATAAGGACGATTGGCA
>JAAFHN010000526.1 GCA_013298415.1 Comamonadaceae bacterium | reverse complement strand
GCTCAGCCCCCTCTCAGCCGCCACCGACATCAACCTCCACGCCCCCGCCTTGTTGCCGAATGACTACTGCGGCGATGTTCACCTGCGCCTGAGCTTCTACAAAAAGCTGGCCACCGCCAAATCAGCCGAGTCAATCGACCGCCTGGTAGAAGAAATCGCCGACCGCTTCGGAAAACTCCCCCAGCAAGCCAGCACCTTGATCGACGTGCATCGCCTCAGAGTAGCGGCCCAGCCCTACGGCGTGGTCAAAGTAGACGCCTCCCCCACCGTTACCACCATCCACTTCAAAAAAGACGCCCCAGTCGAGCCCATGCGCATCATCGACCTGATCCAAAAAAACAAACACATCAAGCTCGCCGGCAATGATAAGCTGCGGGTGGAAAAAGCCCTCCCCGACCCCAAAGACCGCGCGCAGCTGGTGCGTGATGTGCTGCGCAACTTGGGGCAACCGAAGACGGTGTAAAGCCGACTTGGCCCGTTTTGACCGAACCTCGTTTCCGTTCGGGCTGAACTCCCCAGCCGTTCGGGCTGAGCCCGTCGAAGCCCCTGCCGCCCCATTCGGGCTGAACTGCCCCACCCATTCGGGCTGAACTGCCCCACCCGTTCGGACTGAACCGTCCCACCCGTTCGGGCTGAGCCTGTCGAAGCCCAGCGTACCACCATCCTCGTTGGAGCCCAACCCCGATCCGCTCGGGCCGAGCCCCTATCCCCTTCGGGCTGAGCCTGTCAAACCCCTGCGCAGATTCCACCCCGGCAGGACTGATCCGCTTACGCTCCACTTTTAGTAGCAGCAGATGTTGAAAATACTTGGACAGATAGCTCAACTGACCACAAAACGAGCGGAGCCCCTATTCCGTTCGGGCTGAGCCTGTCGAAGACCCTGCGCAGATTCCATCCAGGCGGCACTGATCAGTTTACGCTCCACTTTTAGTAGCAACAGATGATGTAAATACCTGGACAGATGGCAAAAATGACCTCAAAACGAGGCCTGCAAGCGTGCAGCGGGCATCCAGCTCGCATGCGAACGCGTTCGGTCGCGCGCCCGCGCCGCCGCGCAAGACCCGACTGAGACAAAAAGCAGCGCTCTGTCCTTGTAATTGCTCAACTCAGTGCTGCGAAATAAATAGCGCACTAGAACTGCGTCTTGCGGCCAGAGCGGGAAACGGGAGACCTGGCCCCGTCAGGCCGAGCGGGAAACGGGAGACCTGCCCCCGTCAGGCCCGCCCGCAGAGCGATCCGATTGGGTTGGATGGGGGGTGGAATCGGTTTGGGTATGTGGGGGCAGACTCGTTCGGGAATTCAGATCCCCAGGGGCTGGCCGCCTGCAAGGTCAATTTTCCCGATATGCCTATCGACACGGGACTCGGTTTCTCAACAACAAACATCGGCGGACACGCTGGTGTCCTCACTTATGACGCGAGGGGCAAGACTGAGTACTTCGAGTACGGTAGATATCCCGCAGGCGATGCGATCGGCGTGGTGTTTGAGGCCAAAAGTGGCAATGTGCGGCAGCGCACAACAATGCGATTAAAGCTGGGGTCAGACGGCAAACCTACGCCTGAGTCGTTCGCCGCACTTTCTAAACAGCTTGAAGCTTTGGCTGGCAAGAACACACGTGCTGAACTGCAGTGCGATGACAACGCTGATGAAAGAAAGGTCAAGGCGTATGTCTACTCCGTGGCCAAAGACCCCGAGCGCCCCAAATACAGCTGGAAGCCTTGGAACAGCTTCCAATGCCGAGATTTTTCAAACAACGCTTTCAACGCGGGGCGTTGACATGGAGACTTTTCGCAAGATTGCACCTTGGTTGTGCATCCTTCAGTTGGTTCTGGTTCTGACGCTTGTTTCCCGCGCCGCTGACACCGGGATTTCGCTCACCTATCTTGAGGTTTCGTACGCTGGCGAAAGAAACCAAAACATAGCTCTGCGTGCGCTCGTGGGCAAACTGCTAGCAGAGGCGACGACCAGCGAGGTTCGGGAATCTTTGAAGGCGATTAGTAAAGGCCTCCCGCCAGGCGTGCTTATTGTTGAAGACACGAACGAGATATCGCTTGGACAAACGACCTTTCGATTTGTTGGCGGCAAGTTGACTGAAGTGAAGTGATTTTGCTTTCGACTTGCGGAGACCTGGGGCCAAGCAGAGGCAGTCGCACGCACGAGGTCTCCCGTTTTGCATATCGGATTCAAAAAGCATAGCAACAGATGTTGCAAATACCTGGACAGAGATCTGATTTGACCTTAAATCCTGCACCGGTGGCCGCTTCCAGCGCTCGCAGCGCGTAAAGTGCACCCATGCACGCAGCTTCGCGTGCTTCCACTCGCCGCCGATCCCGCTCTGGCGCTCGGACGCGTACCCGTCTCGCCCAGGCCGCGAGCGGGGTTTGCTGCCTCGGCCGCATCACCTACCCCAGCGGCTTCAAAGCCCTCTACAGCCGCAACGCCTCGGGCCAAATCACGGGGATCAGTACCCAAGCGCCCAACAAAGGCACAGCCGCCCGCCCCATCGTTCAGCCCGTGCTGCCGCTCATCAGAGCGCATAGGGCCAGCGCATAGGTAGAGTAGAGAACAGGCTTTCGCCTGCCCTCCCTCATCAAACCGTGCATGCGGTTTTCCCGCACACGGCTTTCCTGTGTTCTTCACTTCAGGCATGCGCTTGTTTCCAACCCGCTACTGTTGA
>JAAFHN010000144.1 GCA_013298415.1 Comamonadaceae bacterium | reverse complement strand
CACCCGCCGCAGGAGCCAGCGCATGAGACTCATGATCGTGGACGATTCCAACATGATCCGATCGCGCATCGCGCGGCTCGTGCAAACACCCAAGCTCTCGCACCTGATCCTGGTGGCGATGGCCAAGGATGGTGAAGAAGCGATTCGCATGGCGAAAGCTACCGATCCGCAGCTCGTCACGATGGACATCACCATGCCGCGCGTGGATGGTTTGGCGGCCATCCGGGGCTTGGTGGCGCACAAACCTGAGATCAACATCTTGGTTGTGTCGGCGCTCGACGACAAGTCCACCGCCATTTCCGCCATCAAATCCGGCGCGCGGGGCTTTTTGGGAAAGCCGTTTTCCGACGAAGAATTGCAAATGGCCCTGCTGAGCATCATGGACGACAAATGAACCCATCCGCCCTCACCCAGCAAGACTTGGATCACTTCGTGGCCTCGGTGCGGCGCTACTTCAGCGTTTGCACACCGCACGAGCCGCAAATCACATCTGCCTACCTGGGCGGATCCGACATGCAAACCCATGAATTCACCGGCGCGGTGAGTTTCACCGGCAAGTTTGAGGGCCATGTGATGGTGTCTACCACCGCTGCGCTTTTGCGCGAATTGCTGCTCTTGCAAATGGAGCGCGATCTGAGCGATGGCAACTTGCTCGATGCAGTGGGCGAGATCAGCAACACCTTGGCGGGCAACGCCCGAAAACATTTCGGCTCGGGCCTCGACATCTCTGTGCCACTGAAGCTGCACGGTCGCCAAGGCCTCACCGCCCGCATGCGCGCCCAGCCCTACGTCATCACACTCAACTGGAACCGCCATCCGGCCTTGGTCTGCGTGGATCTGGTCAAGCGCTAGAACCGCGGCGCTTCAGATTCCTCGCATAAGTGTGGAGACGCGCTTTGTGCGCAGTCACAACATTCGCTGCCAGTACCCCACATCAATGCGCTGGCCAAATTTGTAGCCCACTTCTTCAAAGAGGGCCACGCGCTTCATGCCCATGGCCTCGTGAAGGGCCACACTGGCGGGGTTGGGCTGGGCGATGCCGCCAATTGCAGTGTGCATGCCAAGCGCCTTGAGCTGCGCGAAGAGCTTGGTGTAGAGCAATTTGCCGAGGCCTTTTCCGCCCTGCCCCTCGGCCACATACACGCTGACTTCCACCGCAAAACGGTAGGCGCAGCGGCCCTTCCACTTGCTGGCGTAGGCGTAGCCAGCGATCACGCCGCGGCCTTCCGCCACGAGCCAAGGCAGTTTTGCCGTCTGAGTCTCCGCGATCCGCTGCGCCATTTCGGCGTCGCTTACGGCCTCTTCTTCAAACGAGATCGTGGTCCGCAGCACATAAGGGTTGTAAATCGCAGCGATAGCCGAAGCGTCTTGCGCGGTGGCTGGGCGGAGGGTGAAAGATGTTGCAGGCATGTCGAGATTTTCAGGTGCCACCGCGCACGGAAGCAGCGTCGTTCTTGCGTTCTGCGCATCGACGCGCCGATCTAAGGCCTCAGTTCGGCATCAATGAGCCGCGCCGACCACGGCGGCGAGCTTTTGGTCAAGCGTCAGCAGCGTCAGTCCATGTGCCAGCGCTGTACCCGCCACGATGGGATACGGCAACTTGATGGCTCGGGTTTGTCGCAGCGCAATCGCCTTTGCTGCTTCACCCCAGATGCGGCTTGCACTGACCCTCCGACCGCAGGTTCGGCAGCTCTGCTTTGCCAACTTTTTGTCAAATAAAAAACTGTAAACTGATTCGACAAAGTGGAGGCCAAATGAAGGCATTGAGAGCATGGAGCGAGCCCCTGAGCCATGGCTTACGCCGCACCGTTTCAAGTCTTACCCCTTCGCGGGCAGGCTCACAGGTGCTTGCATCGACCACGCAGCCTGAGTTCGAATTTCGAACGACGAACTTCCAAGGCGACCCGAGTGGACATATGCAGGCCACGCGGCCTCATACCGCCTCGACAACGCTGGCCGTTGAATCCCAGTTGTTCGATACATTTTCCAGAGGCACAGCCCGGGCGCGCTTTCAGGCGGAGTTGGACTCGGCGAATCCGAACGCAGACGCGGCTTACGCCTTGGTCTACGTCAGTAAGGCCGTCGGCGAAACGACCGCACACGAACAAATCAGAGCCCTGAAGCGCGCAGGCGCACTGCGAAACTTCGAAAGCGGTGTGAAGTGCGTTCTGTTAACCCAGGACGGCATGTTTTGCCAATGGCTTCAAGGCGACATCAACGCGGTAGAGCGGACTTGGGCCCGGATCAAAAAAGACGCCAGACACGATGGCGCGATGACCCTCTTTCGCGGCCTTGCACCACCTGCAATGCTCGACGCCTGGAGCATGGGCCTGCGTTCTTTGTACATGGGACAAGGTGACGCCTTCGAGCGGGCTCGGCGCATCGCTTTCGCAGGGCGAGATCAGCCTTTTCGAACGCCGTTTGATGCGTTCATGAGCTTTGCCGGGGTGACCGAGCTCGGCCACACGTCTGCGGGTGGCGCATCGCCGGTCCGCGAAAATGAGTTTGACCAGCACGTCGTCTTAATCGGCATGCGAAGCGCTGCTGGAGCACAGGTGCTGACAGAGGCTGCCAAGGGTGAAAGGACCGCGCTGGGCATCACCCGCTGGGGTTCGGTGATCGACCACAGCTGCGACCTTCAAACCGTGAGCGGCGTACTTCACTTGCGCAACATGCCCACCTACGTCGCCTGCGTATCGGTGAGAGCGCTGAGGGTGGCCGCAGTGCGGGAGGCCGTGCGCCACAGACGACGATTCGTCGTCACACTTGAGCGCGACGACATTGCGGAGTTGGAGCACGTGTTGACTCAGCTGGAGTTGAACACGCCACCCGACTTCACGCCGATCGGTCTCGCCGTTGTGGCGCCAGCCTGGGGTGCGGATACCAGGGCTCACGCTGAGCACCTGCTCAAGATCAGAGCCTGGCCAGGGCAAATTCACGCAGCAGATCTGCGAAAGCGCGGCGCTTGGAAAGTGCTCGCAGAGCTGGCTCCTGCCTGACCTCCCACGGGCAGCTTTTGGGGCACTTCAGTCCGGCGCGTTACTGAATGTTACTGAGCGTTACTGATTGAGCAGCGCCCAAGCTTTATCCAGCCGCTTCACGCTCACGGGCGTGGGGGTGCGGAGCTCTTGAGCGAAGAGGCTCACTCGGAGTTCTTCTAGGAGCCAGCGGTATTCATCCAAGCGCGCATCGGTTTGGCCTTTTCGCTCTGCAAAAAGGCGCCAAAAGCGTTGCTCGCAGGCTTTGAGGTCTGTCATCCGGGCGCTGTCACGCGCAGGGTCGGCGCGGAGTTTGTCGAGCCGCATCGGGATGGCTTTCAAGTAGCGCGGCAGGTGCTGGAGCTGCGGGTATGGCGTTTGCTCGATGAAGGCTTTGCCGCACAGGCGCTGCAGTTGTTGTGTGATGTCTTGCGCCACGTCGGCGGGTGGCTTGCTGTCTTTCAACTTGCGCTGTGCGGCAGCAAATTCGGTGAGCACCGTGGCAGCCAAGCGCGCCACTTCTTGCGCGATCAGCGTGAGCCGCGCCCTGCCCTGTGCCACGCGAGCATCAAAGTCAGTAGCGCTGGCGGGCAGCGGATCGGTGAGAAACGCACGGTCGAGTGCCACGCCAATCAGCTGGGCTTTCAATTCATCGGCACTGCCAAGCGGCGCAAAGAGCATGGCTGACTTTTGCAAATCCGGCAGCGCACGATCCAAGAGCTTCAGCGGCTCTTTGATCTGCAAAGCCACCAAGCGCCGCAGGCCGAGGCGGTGTTTGTTTGCGGCCAGCTCCGGCTCGTCAAACACTTCAATGGTGACCGCATCACCCGCATCCACGAGCGCCGGGAAGCCAACCAAGCTTTGGCGCTGCTTGCCCACCGTGCGCGTGATCTCCAAAATCTCCGGCAACTCGCCAAAATCCCAGCGGGCGTGGCGAATATCGGCATCGATGGCTTGGGATGCGGTCGGTCCAGATGCTTCGTTTTTTGTAGCAACAGATGTTGATTTCAAATGGACAATGGGCTGATTTGACGTTAAATCTGGCCCAGAACTGCTCGCCAGGCCCGTTTTGGCGAGCTGCGCAAGTTCCGCGAACGCACCCCGCGCCTGCACGCCGAGCTGCGCCTTGAGCGCCGCCAAGCTGCGGCCTGTGCCCAGCTGGCGGCCATGCTCGTCCGTCACCCGCAGGTTCAGTAAATGGTGCGGCTGCAAGGTATCTGCCTTGAAATCGCTGCGCTTCAAATCCAGTTGCACGGCTTCGCGCACTTTTTTCAGCAGCGCATCCAAAAGCGGGCCACCGCCAAACACATCGGCTTGCAGCAGTTGCAGCGTGAGTTTTTCTGCGCTCTCGGGCAGCGGCACGAGCCTGGCGCGGGGCTTTTGCGGCAAGCTTTTCAAGAGCGCCTGCACCTTGTCTTTCAGCATGCCGGGCACGAGCCAATCGAGCCGATCGTCGTTGACCTGGTTCAGTGCAAAAAGCGGGATCGTGACCGTTGCGCCATCGGCCGCGTGGCCAGGCTCGTGCAGATAGGTCACGCCGCAGTCCACGCCGCCCAGGCGCATCAGGCGAGGAAAGTTTTGGCCAGTGATCCCGGCCGCGTCGTGGCGCTTCAGTTGCTCGGCGCTGAGTTTGAGCGCATCGGGCTTTTGCGTGCCCAGCCAATGCTCCAAATCGCGCAAGCTGGTCACATCCGCTGGGATGTGGGTGTCGTACCAGGCGTAGATCAGCTCTTCGTCCACCAACACGTCTTGCCGGCGAGATTTGTGTTCCAAATCAATCACTTGCCGAATAATCTTCGCGTTGTAGTTTAAGAAGGGCAAGCGCTTGGCAGCCACCTCATCCACGTCGCCGCCGCCCGCCGCCCCCTCATCGCCACCCATCAAGCCCTGGCGAATCAGCACATCGCGCGCGCCTTGCGGATCGATGCGCGCAAAGCTCACTTTGCGGCTGTGATAAATCACGATGCCATAGAGCACGCCCCGCTCAAGTGCCACCGCCTCGCCTTGGCGTCGGCTCCAGTGCGCATCGAGCAACTGCCGCTTGATCAAGTGCGGGGCAGCGGCCTCAATCCATTGCGGCTCTACCGCGCCGATGCCGCGGCCAAAGAGCCGGGTGGTCTCCACCAGCTCGGCCACCATCAGCCAGCGGCCCGGCTTTTTGCTCAGGTTTCGCCCCGGGTGTGGGTAAAACTTGATGCCGCGCGCGCCCAGATACCAATCTTCCTCGTCGCTTTTGCAGCCGATGTTGCCAATCAGCCCGGCGAGCAAGGCGCGGTGCAGGGCCTCGTAAGTGGCAGGCCGCTCGTTGCTGCGCCAGTGCTGCTCGCGCACGGTCTCGCTCAATTGCGCATACACATCGCGCCATTCGCGCACGCGGCGAATGTTGATGAAGGTCTCGCGCAGCAGGTTTTCGTGCTGGCGGTTGGTGAGTCGCTTTTCGCCATCGCCGCGCGCCGCGCTCAGCCAATCCCAGAGCTTCAAATAGCCGGTGAACTCGCTCTTTTCATCGTCAAACTTGTGGTGTGCGGCATCGGCTTGCGCTTGCGCGTGAATGGGCCGATCGCGCACGTCTTGCACGCTGAGTGCACTGGCAATCACCAGCACCTCGGCCAGCGCGCCTTGAGTCTTCGCCTCGATCAGCATGCGGCCCACACGAGGGTCGAGCGGCAATCTTGCCAATTGCTGGCCGAGCGGCGTCAATTCATTGGCTTCCGTGACTGCGCCCAATTCGTGCAGCAAATCGTAGCCATCCACAATGGCGCGTTTCAAAGGCGGCTCAATGAAAGGAAAATCTTCCACGGCACCCAAATGCAGGCTCTTCATCCGCAAAATCACGCCGGCGAGTGAGCTGCGCAGAATTTCAGGATCGGTGAATGGGGGGCGGGCTTTGAAATCATCCTCGGCATAGAGCCGAATGCAAATGCCATCGGCCACCCGACCGCAGCGGCCCGCGCGCTGGTTGGCAGCCGCTTGGCTCACGTTCTCCACCAGCAACTGCTCCACTTTGTTGCGAAAACTGTAGCGCTTCACCCTTGCAGTACCAGCATCGATCACAAAGCGCACGCCTGGCACGGTGAGCGAAGTTTCTGCCACATTGGTGGCCAGCACGATGCGGCGCTGGCTGTGGTCTTCAAACACGCGCTCTTGCTCGGCTTGCGTGAGCCGGGCAAAAAGCGGCAGCACCTCGGTGTTGCGCAAATGCGGCTGGTGCGCCAAGTGTTTGCGCAAATCATCTGCTGCTTCTCGAATTTCACGCTCGCCAGGCAGGAAAACCAAGATATCGCCACCAGAGCGAGCAGCAGGCTCGCGCAGCAATTCATCTGCGGCATCGCAAACGGCTGAATTCAGATCGTATTCACGGCTTTCTTCAAAAGGCCGATAACGCACTTCTACAGGGTAAAGCCGCCCGCTGACGGTAATCACCGGAGCTGGCTCGCGCGCAGACGCAAAATGCTGCGCAAACCGATCCGCATCAATCGTGGCTGAGGTCACCACCACGCGCAAATCTGGCCTGCGTGGCAGGAGTTGCCGCAAGTAGCCCAGCAAAAAATCAATGTTGAGGCTACGTTCATGCGCTTCGTCGATGATGAGCGTGTCGTAAGCGCGCAGATCAGGATCGGTTTGCGTCTCGGCCAGCAAGATGCCGTCCGTCATCAGCTTCACCTGGGCATTCGGCCCCAGCTTGTCGTTGAAGCGCACCTTGTAGCCCACGAACTCGCCCAGC
>JAAFHN010000027.1 GCA_013298415.1 Comamonadaceae bacterium | reverse complement strand
TTGTGGCGCTTCTTCGCCCTTGAGCACTTGATTGAATGCACTCAACACCCGCGAAGGCATGCGCTTAACGTACAAGTCCAGGGGCAGCAGACCCAAAGCGATCGCCTCGAAAGTGGCGGCGGTCACCGCCCAGAGCCGATCCAGTGGCGCAGAAGCACCCGCGTGCAGGGCCAAAAAACGATCGCGCAATGACTTGGCTGCGGCGGTGTCGCCGCTTTTCACCACGTGGAGCACCCACTTATCCATCTCCGCGCGCAAGGCTGCACTCGGAGTTGCCGGCGTGGTTTCAAAACTCAGGCGCGCATCGGTGCGCGATTGCTCAAAATCCCAGAGATCGGCCGGATGGATGCGCTCCGCTGCCAAGAATTCTTGCAGCGCTTTGTACTGCGGAAAGAGGTTAACTGGAGACAGGGGTTTGCCTGCCACCGTGGCGTCCAAGTACTGAATCAGCGCGAAACTCGCGCGCTCGAAATGCGTGCTCATGGTCTCGTCGCAACGGTCAGGTCGCTGCACGAAGCCTTGCACGGTTTGCTCCATGCTGCGCAGCACGGTGGCCGGGCCGTTGAGGCCCACCATGTTCAAAGCACCCACGCTGGTGTGGACTTGCTGCCGCGCGATCCGAAGCGCGCTGGTATCGATGGTGGCCAAGTCAGAGCCGCGCGCTGCCTCAGCGTCACGCACGAAACGCTTGACTGCTTTCGTGGCCGTGTCGAGCGACTTGCGCAGCTCATCCAACACCCAGGCCAAGGGGCCCAAGTCGCTGACCGCCAGATCCAACTCATCGGTGCTGGCGTTGTGAGATTCAAAGGCCATCGCTACACCTTTTCAGATTGAGGGCCTTGATCGCCAAGCGGCGAACAAGATCACGCTCCCAAGAGTACCCAACCGTTCGCCAAAAAGCCCGGACGCGGCCACGTCAAGCAATTTTGAATCGGGCTACCGACTGGCGCAGCTCTTCAGCCATGCGAGACAGTTCGCGAACCTGCTGCGCTGTGGAGCGCGTGCCCTCTCCGGTTTGCTCCGTCACGGCAAAAATGTGCTGGATGTTGCCCACCACTTCGTTGGCAGATTGCGCCTCTTTCAGAGCAGAAGAAGAAATCTGCTCGATCAGCTCCGACAGTTGCCGAGACACCGAGTCAATCTGCGTCAACGCCGTACCGGCGTTGTCGGACAGTTTTGCACCCTCCACCACACCCTGCGTGGATCGCTCCATGGCGGCCACCGCGTCTTGTGTGTCGGTCTGAATGGTTTTCACGAGCGCCGCGATCTGCCGCGTTGCGTCGCCGGAGCGTTCAGCGAGTCGCTGCACCTCTTCGGCCACCACCGAGAAGCCTCGACCGGCTTCACCAGCGGATGCCGCTTGGATGGCGGCGTTCAAGGCCAACACGTTCGTTTGCTCGGTAATGTCTGAGATCAGCTCGGTGATCTCGCCAATTTCCTGCGAAGACTCACCCAGGCGTTTGATCCGTTTGGAAGTTTCCTGGATCTGATCGCGAATCGCGTTCATACCACCGATGGCGTTTTGCACAGCGGAGAGGCCTTCAGTTGCAGCAGCACGCGACTGGCGCGCCACACTGGCTGATTCCTGAGCTTGTGTAGACACGGCGTTAATCCGGGTCGCCATGTCAAGCACCGACTGACCTGTTTCGCGAATTTCACGCAACTGCTCAGTAGAGGCCGCTAGCAGCTCAGTGGAAGTGCCTTCCACGCGAGCGGTGGTTTGCGCCACGCGGGTCGCCGTGTTTTGCACGTTGCCCACCAGCGATCGCAGCTCTTCCACCGTGTAGTTCACAGAGTCGGCAATGGCGCCAGTGATGTCTTCGGTCACGGTCGCTTCCTGCGTCAAATCACCTTCAGCAACCGTCTGCAATTCGTTCATCAAACGCAAAATGGCGGCTTGGTTGGCGTCGTTCACGCGCTTGGTTTCTTGCTGCGCGCGCTCGGCGTCTTGACGCTGCGACTCAGCGCGCGATTGGCGCGCACGGCTGTCTTGCAGTTGCACGTAGGCCAAACCGCCTGCACAGCCCAGCGCAAGCAAACCGAACAAGGCCATCATGGCGGAAGGCAAAATGCCGATCCCGGTTTGGGTCTCCAGCCGAGCTTGAACTTCTTGCAAACTGCGGCGTAGCGGTTCGCTGTCTGCAATGATGGCCGACTGCGCCTCGCGTGCTGAAACCAAGCCTTGCAAATTGCCCAAAATGCCTTGGGCTTGCGAGCGGGTTTGCTCATAAAGCTTCAGCAAGGCATCCAAGCGCTCACGGGTTTGCGCGTCTTTGGTGGTGGGTAGCCGCAACTCGGGGCTGCCGTCAAGCAAAGCCTGCGCGATCTCTTTGAAGGTCGTCAAGTCTTTGCCCAGCAAAAACACGGCTTCGGGGCTAACGCCTTCGTTCGTTACGAATTCGTTGGCAGACTTGCCGATGCGCTGCGTCAGCATCACCAATTGACCCGCAGCCACCACTTCGCCGTTCGAGGCGTTTTGCTGAAGTTTGAGCGAAGACACAGTTTCGGCCACCTCCAGCAGATCAGAAGACTGGCGATTGATGGTTTTCAAAGCCGCACCCACCTGCGTCAAGATCTTTTGCTGCGACATCACCGTATTGGCGTTTTTCTCAGCGCGATCAATCAACGGATTGATGTTATTGAAGTCAGCCGCGAACTGCGCATCCACTTGGGAAATGCCAGCATCGGAGTCGCCATTCGCGAGGGCGCGGGCTTGCTTAGCCAGCACGTCTGCTGACTCACGCACTTCCGGGAAAGCCTGCGGACTGCCCACCATGGCCTGTGAAACCGACTTTGCGAGCCGTTGCGACTGCATCAGCGCCTGACCCGTGGCACCCACCTGAGATGCGACGCGGCCGGTTTGGACCAGCGAGTAGGCCGCAGTGGCGAGCAGCAACACCAAAAAGGCGAAGAACGCGAGGGCAAGAACGCGCTGGTGGCCGCCTACGGTGTTGACACCAAGCAGCGGCACGCGCACTTGGCCTTCTTGCAACTGCTGCTTGGCACTTTGCGCCGTGTCAACGAGCCGACTTTCAGAAAAATTGTCCACCGTCGATGCGTCCAGCGCAAAGCTTTCCAGCCCTGCATCCGCATCGCTGCGCGAATCCATTGCTTGTGGGGGTTTGCCTTTGGCAAACAGGTTCTTGATCGAATCCACCAGAGCCATGACAGACCTCTTCTTTACTTCAAATGCCCACAGAAAGGAAGCTGGGCGACTGCGCCAAGCGCTGAATATTCAACTCGTGCCAACTCTGTCCCGTTTGGTCGACGAGCGTGCGCTCCATCCACTCGGGGTCGCTGGCATCGCGTTCCTGAACTTGCACAAACATGTCTGCGTTGCGCAAGCCGAGCAGTTTGTCGATCACGAGTGCGCAGTTCAATTCCAGAGCCTGATTCAGGGCCACCAAACGCATTTCTGAGCGCCCGAAATCGTTGGTCGCCACCCGACGCTTGCCAGTGGAGTAAACCGCGAAATCCACAACAGAGTAGAGCCCGCCGCGCAGATTGGCCACGCCCAAAAACCACGGATGCGTGTAGGGTACGGGCTGCGCTGCTACAAAAGGAAAAATCTCGCCGGCTTGGGCCAGCGGCACAATCAGTTTTGCGCCAGCGCTTTCCACGGCCAGCCACGATTGCGCAGCGCCCTGCGACCGCGCGACCTGCAAACGCTGGGCGAGTCGATCCTGCAGCTCTCTCAGCGCTTGTCGGTTTGCCATGTGTCAGTGTTGGTGCGGTAGATACGGTACGGTGCGCGGACGGCCAAGCCGAAGCTCAGGCCAAGGCCTTGATTTTTGACAGCAGCTCTTCCGCATTCACCGGTTTCGTGATGTAGTCGCGCGCGCCCTGCCGCATGCCCCAGACGCGATCCGTTTCTTGATTTTTGCTCGTGCACATGATGATGGGGATATCAGCATAAGCCGGATCGCGACTGACCGCGCGCGTGACTTGGAAGCCGTTTTGGCCAGGCATCACCACATCCATCAGGATCAGGTCGGGTTTTTCTTCTGCGAGTTTGCGAAACGCGTCGTCGGCGTTTTCAGCGGTTCTGACCTTGAAACCGTTTTTGCTCAGCAAGTCGGTCAGAAACATTGCTTCTGTTTTGGAATCGTCCACCACGAGGACTTTTTCGATGGCCATTGAATTGCTCCGAATTGAAATTTACGCCTGCACGGCACTGCTGAATTGCGCAACCGCCGACAGCAACTGGTCTTTTGTGAAGGGCTTGGTCAAATAGTCTTGTGAGCCGACCATGCGCCCTCGGGCTTTGTCGAAGACGCCGTCTTTGGACGACAACATGACCACAGGCGTGCTGGAGAACTTGGGGTTGCGTTTGATGATGGCGCAAGTTTGGTAGCCGTCGAGTCGGGGCATCAAGATGTCGCAAAAAATCAGATCCGGCGCGTGATCGTTGATTTTGGCCAGCGCGTCGTATCCGTCTTCCGCGAGCAAGACCTCGTGCTGGCCTTGCTTCAGGAATATTTCTGCGCTTCGGCGAATGGTGTTGCTGTCATCAATCACCAGCACCTTGAGCTTAGACGGGGTCATGAGCACAGCCTTTCCACATCGCCGCAGCGAACGCTGATGGCCATGCTTGAGTACAACATCAAATCTGCACCATTTCAAAATCTTCTTTGCGCGCACCGCACTCCGGACACGTCCAGTTCATCGGCACATCCGCCCACGCGGTGCCCGCTGCCAAGCCGTGATCCGAGGCACCTTGCGCTTCATCGTAGATCCAACCGCAAATCAAACACATCCAAGTAGTTGCAGACGACACAGCTTTACCAGCGTTTACATAGAATGCGACCATTGTATCTGCGGCCCTGTGCGCAGTGGACGCTGGGTTTGCACCGATATGCCTTCTTTGAACGACGCCCTTTTTGAACGCGCCAAGCGCAGCATCCCTGGAGGCGTGAACTCTCCGGTTCGGGCTTTCAAGGCGGTGGGAGGCACACCCAGATTCGTGCAGCGCGCCTCAGGCGCTTATTTCTGGGATGCCGACGGCAAGCGCTACACCGACTACATCGGCTCCTGGGGTCCGATGATTTTGGGTCACGGCCATCCTGCGGTGGTGCATGCCGTGCACCGGGCTGTTGATGAAGGCTTCAGCTACGGCGCACCCACTGAGCGAGAGGTGGAACTGGCCGAAGAAATTTTGCGGCTCGTGCCCAGCATGGAGATGCTGCGCTTGGTGAGCTCTGGCACCGAAGCGGCGATGAGCGCGATTCGCGTGGCGCGCGGCTACACCGGGCGATCCAAAATCATCAAATTCGAGGGCTGCTACCACGGCCATGCCGATGCGCTGCTGGTGAAAGCGGGCTCGGGGCTCGCCACCTTCGGCCACCCCACGAGCGCTGGCGTGCCGCCGGAAGTGGTGCAGCACACCTTGGTGCTGGAATACAACAACGTGGCTCAACTGGACGAGGCCTTCGCCGAACACGGGCCGCAAATTGCCTGCCTGATGATTGAGCCGATTGCTGGCAACATGAACTTTGTGCGCGCCAGCGCGCCATTCGCCCAGCGCTGCCGCGAGCTGTGCACGCGGCACGGCGCGCTTTTGGTGTTTGACGAAGTGATGAGCGGTTTTCGCGTGGCGCTAGGCGGCGCGCAAGCGGTGTTGGGCGTGCAGCCAGACATGACGGTGCTCGGCAAAGTAATCGGTGGTGGTATGCCGCTGGCTGCGTTTGGCGGCCCGCGAGATGTGATGAGTTGCCTCGCGCCCATCGGCGCTGTGTACCAAGCGGGCACGCTCAGCGGCAACCCGGTCGCAACAGCCTGCGGCTTGGCCACCCTGCGAGAAATTCAAAAACCAGGCTTTTTTGAGCAATTGGCCAGTTTCGCCAAAGAACAGGGCGCCAATGAGCACGGCAAACAAAACACCGCTGTATTGAAGATTCGCGGCCAGCAAGGGCGAGCCACGGGCGAAGGCATTCGTCATGGCCCACTGGCCCACAACGGCAAGGCATCCAGCGGCCCAGGCCCAGAGCGCGTGGGGTGTCGACCAGCTCTTCGCACCTTGCACCTGCGCCACGCCCACCGTCAGCACCAAGCCCACAATCCCCGTGAGGGCCATGAACCAAAAGCCGATGCGCAGGTTAGGCTCTCCCAAGCGACCTAAGCGCGCAACGCTGGCCATCGCCCATGCCGCGACACACCCTGCCAGCGCACCCACTGCATAGCCCCAAGTGGATGCGCCACGCAAGCCAGGCAGCAAGAGCAGGGCCACGCCCGCGAATCCGAGCGCCAGAGCGGCAGCCAGCGGCCACTGGCGCTTGAAGATCGCCCGCATCCGCTCTTGCGGCGTCAGGGTTTTGGACTTCAGGATGGACTTCGTGGTCACGGTTGCCATCGACCAATCCGCCGCTGCGGACGAAGCACGACCCAAGGCAGGCATCGCCGCCTGCGACCCTTCCGTCTCCGTGCCAGCGCCTTGCCATGCACGCCAAACCGCCCCCGCGAGCACACCGGCCGCGATCCACAAACTGCTCGTGTGGTAGAGCATGTAGGCAGTGGCCAAGGGCAAAAGGCTGAGCGCGTAAAACCAGCCGCCAACAGCGCAGAGCCCGATCACCCCTCGCTGAAAGTGCCGCATGCCAAAGCCTGTGCGCAGCGACACGCCGCTGAACCAAGCCGCCGCTCCAAAGGCGAGCACCCCCACCAAACCGCGCACGGCGAGCACCTCGGCCACGCCGTAGTGCTGGGTGGC
This sequence comes from Comamonadaceae bacterium, assembly GCA_013298415.1. Taxonomy (GTDB): domain Bacteria; phylum Pseudomonadota; class Gammaproteobacteria; order Burkholderiales; family Burkholderiaceae_C; genus JAAFHN01. The sequence continues at coordinate 6,322 of JAAFHN010000027.1, read as the reverse complement.
AAGCTTCACGCAGGCAGCCATGGGCGCGAATGCCGCAGCAGCGAGCAGCATCCACCAGGCCGCGCGACGCTCCCGTGCTTGCGCGTCTGCCAACGACGGGGTAACGGAGCTAGTCATGCGCTGCGGGAGTTTCTTGAGCCATACATGCCATGCGCCGCTTCACAAGCCATGAGACGTCACCGCCGCCAGGCCGGTTGAAGTACTCACGCCCAGCGGCGGCTTACCGCCGGTTTTGGGCCCTTGGCTGCGCGCAGCTTGCGGCTTTGCGCCCAAATGGATGGCGTCCGACGAGTCAGCGTCGCCGCTTGCCGCGCCCAAAGGAGCGGGCCGCAAAGCCGCCACGCCGACCGCGAGCACGTCGATCACCACAAGTTGCAGCAGTCGGCTCACCATGGCCACGTGGGTGTCCAAGTTCTCGCGGTGGTCTAGCGTGACGGCCAAGTCTGCGGCTTGAGCGAGCGGTGAGCCGCGCATGGTGACGGCCACCGAGCGCGCTCCTCTTTCGCGTGCGATCTGGCAGACCTCTGCCAGATGCGGCAGCATGCCGCCGGCGGAAATCAACAACAACAAATCTCCGGGTTTTGCGGCTTGCGCTGCCAGCCGCTGCAGCCGCTCATCGGTATACGCGGCGCAGGGCAGGCCCACACGCATGAATTTGTACTGCGCATCGGTGGCGACAGCAGCGGCATGGCCAATGGCATGAATGTCCACCCTGCCCGCTTGCATCAGCCAGCGCACGGCCTGATCCACCGTATTCCAATCGATGCGATCTCGCTCTTGCAGCATCGCCGCTGCCGTGTTACCCATCACTTTGCTGCCCAGCTCGCCCACGCTGTCGCCAGCGCGCACTTGCACATGGGTGATCGGCATGGCGCTGCTCAAGCCGGCTGCCAATTTCAATTTGAAATCGCTCAGGCCGTCGCAACCCAAAGATCGGCAAAAGCGAATCACTGTGGGCTGGCTCACGCTGGCTGCGCTCGCGATGTCCACGATTGGCTCGCTCATCACCTGGCGGGGGTGGGCCAGCACATGCTCTGCCACACGGCGCTCGGCAGGTGACAGGCTCACCAGACCCTGCTGGATGCGCTGCAAGATCGCCACATTGGCGCTGCCCAATTCCCGCAGCTGGGATTCCAAGATGGCTGCTGCACCATCAAAACTGGCGTCGCTCGCCGTGATCACGTAGGTGGGGATGGCGCGCAGATAGTCGTTGAAGCGGCCTTTATCTTCAAATCGCTCGCGAAAACGGCTTTGATCCAGGCGAGAGCCCAGGTACGGCGCGATGTTGCCACCGATGTAGATGCCGCCCTTGGCACCCAGCGTCACCGCCAAATTGCCGGCTGCGGTGCCCAAGAGGGCGCAAAACACGTCCACCACATCCACGCAAATCTCGCAGCTGCCGTCCATGGCTTGGGCCAAGATGTCGGCAGCTGACAGGCGCTGGCCCGCATTGAGTGTGCCTTGCGCGAGTGCCTCAAACATGAGTTCCAGGCCGCTGTTGGAAATCAGCCGCTCAAAAGATACGTGGGAGTGCCGCGTCCACGCAAACTGCAAGATGCGCACCTCTCTGGCATCACGTGGCGCAAACGAGGCATGGCCGCCTTCGGTGCCCAGAGCCACCCAGCCTTCGCTTGCCGGGATCAGGCCCGATACACCAAGCCCCGTGCCCGCACCCAGCACGCCCATCACGGATCCAACGCGCGGCGTGCCGCCGCCCACTTGCCGACGCTGCGAGCTCGACAAGCCCGGAACCGCCATCGCCAGAGCGGTGAAGTCGTTGACGACCACCAAGGTTTCGAGCCCCAAGCTCTGGCGCACGGCTTCGATCGAAAACTGCCAGGTGTAGTTGGTCATGCGCACCCAGTCACCTTCAACTGGGTAGGCAATGGCAATCGCCGCGTGTACGGGTTTAGGGCCGGGCAAGCTGCGCATGTACGCAGCGACGGCATGTTCGAAATCCTGCTGGTCTGCGCAGCGCAGAGCGGCTTTGTGTGCAAATTGGCCGCGCCCTACCTCCAGGCCAAAGCGAGCGAACTCGCCATCGATTTCTGCGATCAGGCGCGGGGCCTCAAAACCGTTGGACATGTGGGCTTATTTGCACGAATGGATTCTCACTTGATTTTTGCATGTAGTTTCGTTACATTTGTGGATGTAGTTGATGTAATTTACCAAAAATCAACTCGAAGACGCTTGGGCCAGAAGCCCAAGCACCTGACTTCGCGCGATGCTTCGATGCGTTTGATGCACTAGAGGGATTTGAGTGTTAGACGGCAATTTGGCGCCCCCACGCGGTGCCGCACCGCCCACTGTGGGCCTCCGTGCAGCTTGGGCAAGCGCGCCAGCGCTTGACGCCAAGGCGCCCGCCGCCCGCATCGTCGCCGACATCGGTGGCACCAACGCCCGATTCGCCTACCAGGGCGAGCGCGGTGCTGCCCCAGAATTTCTGGAAACGCTCGATACGGCCGAATATGCCAGCCTGAGTGATGCCCTGCGCGCCTACTTGAGCGGCTTGGCTGCCCGGCTTGGCCCGCGCGCCCGGCCAAGCGCCGCTGTATTGGCCGTGGCCACCGCCGTGTCTGGCGACGAGGTGAAGTGGACCAACCACGCCTGGTCGTTTTCCAAGCAAGCTTTGCAGCGCGAGATGGGGTTTCATCAACTCACAGTGCTGAACGATTTCGAGGCTTTGGCCCTCAGCTTGCCCCACCTGCGCCCAGGCCAGCTCATCGCTCACCCAGGCCCGGCACCTGCGCAGCCGCACCCCGTGGGCGCGATGCTAGCGGTCGTGGGCCCAGGCACCGGTCTTGGCGTGGCGGGGCTCAAGCACACACCCGGCGGCTGGGTGGCTTTGGCAACGGAAGGTGGCCACGCCACTTTAGCGGCCCATACGCCTCTCGAAGCCAGCGTGCTGGAAGTGCTGCAAAAAAGTCATGCCCACGTGTCAGCTGAGCGGCTCTTGTGTGGCTCAGGTTTGTCGCTGCTGCACCATTGCTTGGCGGCGATTCGCGGTGAAACTGCCGAAACCCTGAGCGCCAAAGACATCGTGGCGCTCGGCTTGGCGGATCCAGCCTGCGCTGCATCTCAAACGCTGGATGTGTTTTGCGCATGGCTGGGCAGCTTCTGCGGCAACGTCGCCCTCACCCTCGGCGCAAGGGGCGGGCTCTACGTGGGCGGCGGGATCGTGCCCAGGATGGGCCAGCGCTTTTTCGATTCCGATTTTCGCGCCCGTTTTGAAGCCAAAGGCCGCTTTGCGCCCTACTTGGCCAAGATCCCCACTCAGGTGATCGCAGACACCTTTGCCGCACTCACGGGCGCTGCCAACGCGGATTGAAGCCGTACAGCGCGGTGGCGATGCAAACGGCGACATCAGACCTCCCCCGAGGCAGCCCGACAATCCCGCACACAGCACATTTCAGAGGTTTTTCCACCTCTGTCCAATTGAAATCAATGTTTGTTGCTACTAAATAAGTAGCGCTCCCCATAGAGCAACACACCGACTCCCATCCATGGACGCGCACAGTTGTAATTCAACTACATGCACTGGGCTTTTTTTCACATGATCTAGGTATTGCTAGACAGGCACATTTGCGCAAAACTACAATGAAGGGTCGAAGCTGTTGAATTCGTGCGTGTTTTGCGCCTGATTTCCGGCTTCGCAGCCGTTCAAACGCCTCGACACCGGGGTGTTTGTAGTTTTGGTACTTTCTTGCCGAGAGTGTGTGTCTCAACACACCGCCCGGCGTTTGACCGAATGGTCGCGCGACTTTGGAGACGCAGATGGATATGAATAAGATGATTTGGGGCTTGCCGCGCAGTGCGCAGGGCGGCCTTCGCTACTCAACGCTCGCCCAGGCAGCCGCAATCGCTGTGGCCACCATGGGCGCCGCACACGCACAGCAAGCGGCCACCACAGGCAACGTGGTCAAGCAAGACGTGATCGTGGTCACCGGTATCCGCAAGGGTATCGAAGACGCGATTTCGGTGAAAAAAGGTGCGGATGGCATCGTTGAATCGATTTCCGCCGAAGACATCGGCAAGCTGCCCGACAGCTCGATTGCCGAGTCGATCGCGCGCTTGCCTGGCGTAGCAGCCCAGCGCGTCAATGGCCGCGCATCGGAAATTTCAATTCGCGGTCTGTCTGGCGATTTCGCCAACACGCTTTTGAATGGCCGCGAGCAAGTCTCCACCGGCAACAACCGCAGCGTGCAGTTTGACCAGTACCCGTCTGAACTGCTGGCCAGCGTGCTGATCTACAAAACGCCAGACGCCGCCTTGGTTGGCCAAGGCCTGAGCGGCACGATCGATCTCCAAACCGTGCGCCCCCTGAATTTCGGCAAGCGCACGATCAGCGTGAACGCCCGCAGCGAGAAAAACGGCAAAGGCACCCCCTTTGAAGGCGACGGCACGCGCTTCAACGCCACCTACATCGACCAGTTTGCCAACCGCACCGTCGGCCTTGCCGTCGGCTACGCACGCTTGAAGCAAAACGTCACCAAAACCCGCACCGAAACCTACGGCGAGAACGACAGCACAAGCTTCCCGAACGTGAACGGCGGCCAAAGCTTCACCTTCAACCAAGGCTTCAAGTACTTTGTGGACGAAACCACCGAGACCCGCGACGCCACCAATGCCACGCTCGAATTCCGCCCCAACAAAGACTTGACCAGTGTTGTGGACGTGTTCTACAGCAAGTTCGACAAGCAATTCACCAAGCGTGGCCTGGAAATTCAGGTGAACGACAGCTGGAAAGCCGGTGGCCCGAATGCCTCCCAAGCCGCCACGCTCTCCAATGCGGTCGTGCAAAACGGCCGACTCATCAGCGGCGTGTGGGGCAACGTGAACCCACTTTCCCGCACGATTTGGGAGCCGCGTGAAGACGAACTGAACTCCTACGGCTGGAACACCAAGTGGAAGTTCGCGCCGAAATGGACTGGCGTGTTCGATCTGAGCTACTCGAATGCCAAGAGCCGCGAGCAAATCGCCGAGATGGAAGCAGGCCAATGGGACGCCGCCACCAACTCACGCCGCTCGGAAAACGTGACGATTGCGAATTACAACCAAGTCACCGGGCTCCAGTACGACCGCAACAACGTGAGCACCCTGCGCCTCACCGATCCTGAGTCATGGGGCCAAAACGGCTACAACAAGACCATCACCACGGACGACACGATCAACGCGATTCGCTTGAACGCGACGCGTGACCTGGATGGTTTCTTCTCCAAGCTGAACCTGGGCTTTAACCACACCAAGCGCGACAAAACCAAGGGCTCGATTGAAGAGTTCCTGCGCTTGCCGGCTGGCACGTCCACCGGCACGCCTCTGCCCGCTGGCGCAACCGGCTTGGCCATTCCTGGTACCAACCTCAGCACGGTGTCGTTCGCACCCGGCGCTGCTTATCCCTCGGCTTACCGCCTCGACCCCAACGTGAATGGCGACATTCTGCGCAAGGGCTGGACGGTGAACGAGAAGATCAGCACCTACTTCGCCAAGGCTGACGTGGACACCGAGTTCATGGGCATGAACCTGCGCGGCAACATGGGCGTGCAGATCGTCAACAGCGATCAGAGCTCGACCGCAGCCGCCGTGGACGAGACCAAGCAAAACGCATTTGCGCTGATCACACAGGGCAAAACGTACACCGACGTGCTCCCCACCGTGAACCTCACGCTTGACATCGGCAACGACCAACTGATCCGCACGGGCTTTGGCCGCCAAATGGCTCGCCCCCGCATGGACCAATTGAGCGCATTCCGCCGCTCAGAAGTCAGTACGCAAAACTTCAGCAATCTGCCCGCCGCAACGCGTGCGCAGTTGGCCACGACCTGCGCCACGATCACCGCTGCAGGCAAGAACTGCGGCGTGTGGGCTGGCTCCGGCGGCAACCCGAACCTCGACCCCTTCCGCGCCGATGCATTTGACTTGAGCTATGAGAAGTACTTTGGCAACAAAGGCTACGTCTCCCTGGCTGCATTCCATAAGTCGCTCAAGTCCTACGTGTATGAGTTCACCGACCGTGGCTACGACTTCACCGGCTTCAACAACCTGAACCCTGCCAACACCGCAGTCAGCAACTTGGGCAGCTTCACGCGCCCCGTGAACGGCCAAGGCGGCACGATCAACGGTGTGGAGTTTGCAGTCTCCGTGCCGTTCAGCTTGCTCAGCAAGTCGCTCGATGGCTTCGGCGTGCAGTACAACTACTCGGATACCACCAGCAAAATCCAGCCCTTCGGTCCAGCCGACACGCGCCCCTTGCCTGGTCTGTCACCCCAAGTGCAGAACCTGACGGTGTACTACGAGAAGAACGGCTTCAGCGCTCGCGTGAACC
>JAAFHN010000054.1 GCA_013298415.1 Comamonadaceae bacterium | reverse complement strand
GCATCTCAATCGACTTCACTGCCCCAGGGGTGTTCACGCCCACGTCTTTGGTGTTGTAGTTGCCTTGTGCGTCTTGCTTGAACACGTAGCCGCCTTCGCCAGCGAACAGCGCCCAAGAAAAGAAGCTCTTGTTGTAATCCCAGAGGATTGCGCCTTTGCCTTCGGTTTTGAGCCTTTTATCGAGCTCAATCACCTCGGCCCATGTTTTTGGCGGTTGCTGCACGAGCTTTTTGTTGTAGATCAAACCCACCGCTTCAATCGAGAGCGGGTAGCCCCAAAGCTGGCCGTTGTACTGAAAGGCTTTCCAGGCCGCGTCTTCAATGCCTGCCTTGGTGCGTTTGCTCGGCTGAATCGGCACGAGCAAGCCGGATTTCGCCCACTCGCCTGCCCGGTCGTGCGGCCAGCAAAACACATCGGGGCCTCGGCCTGCGCCTGCTGCGGCTTGAAACTTGTCAGGTGCTGACTCTGGGTGCTCCACCACGACCCTGATACCCGTTGCCCGCTCAAAGCCGTCGCCTACTTTTTGCAGGCCGTTGTAGCCCTTGTCGCCATTGATCCACACGGAAAGCACTTGCGCCTGCGCCACGCCCCAACCCATCAAGGCCAGGCAAATCCCGCGCAACAACATCTTGCGCATCAAAGCGCTCCTGCGGTGGCGGTGCGGGCAAAGGCCGAATCGTCGGCAGCGAACAAATAGGCGGCGTTGCTCGGCACGCTCAAGCGAATCGCCTCCCCGCGCTTGGGCCGCTGGCGGCCATCGAGCGTCACAGAAAGCGGTTTGTCCAAGCCTGGCACTTCGCAGTAGGCCTGTGTGGCGCTTCCCAGCGTTTCTACAAACTGCACCGTGGCATCCAGCGCGCTGCCAGATCCAGCGCCGCTCAAATGCTCGGGCCGCAAACCCAGCGTGAGCTCGGCGCCACGCGCAGCGCCTGAGCAATCCACATCGCAAACGATTTCTTGCCCAGCCACGAGCTTCACCCGCGATTGCTTGCCTTCGCTGGCCACCAAGGTGCAAGGCACAAAATTCATTTGCGGCGAGCCGATGAAGCCGGCCACAAACTTGTTTTTGGGGTGCTCGTAGAGTTCCAGCGGCGAGCCCACATGCTCCAGCTTGCCCGCAGAGAGCACCACGATGCGGTCGGCCAAGGTCATGGCTTCCACCTGATCGTGGGTCACGTAGATCATCGTGGTCTTGAGCGTGTCGTGCAGCTTGGCAAACTCGTAGCGCATTTCTACGCGCAGCGCCGCGTCCAAGTTAGACAGCGGCTCGTCAAACAAGAAAACCTGGGGCTTGCGCACGATGGCACGGCCAATCGCCACGCGCTGGCGCTGGCCGCCTGAGAGGTCTTTGGGCTTTCGCTCCAAAAGATGGTCGATCCGCAGCACTTTAGCGGCTTGATTCACAGCACTATCAATTTCAGAGCGAGAAACCTTGGCAAGTTCCAGACCGAAGGCCATGTTTTCACGCAGATCCATGTGTGGATACAGCGCGTAGCTCTGGAAGACCATGGCAATGCCGCGCTCGGCTGGCGGCACGTCGTTCACCACTCGCCCCGCAATCGAGAGCTCGCCAGCCGTGATGTCTTCCAGGCCAGCGATCATGCGCAGCAAGGTGGATTTGCCACAGCCCGAAGGGCCGACGAAGACGACGAATTCGCCTTCGCGGATCGCCAGATCGATGTTTTTGAGTACGTGGGTCGTGCCGTATGACTTTTGCACGCCCTTTAACAACACGTCGCCCACGTTCGTACTCCTGCAAAGCTGACCATGCTGCCAAGCGCCTCGCGCCCAGCCAGCTCGCCTACGACTCGAGGCCCCGCGCACAAGAAGTGCACCAAAGCCCCGTCATCTGTAATATTCGTACATTGTAGGAGCGGCGCTTGGCCGAGGTCAAATCAGTTTTCCACCAACTGCCCCAGGGAAAACCAGCAAATCGATGAAAATCTACAGAAATACGACACTTTTCACCAGGGCAATGTAGTTTCACTACGAATTCGCTACACTGCCAAGTATCGCTAGCCCCCACTTGCTCCCATGATTGCTTCCATGAGCCCATCAGAATCCAAGCCAATGGTTTCCGCAACCACCCACCGCGCAGCGCAAAAGCTCGCGCTGGATACCTACGCGCGTGCAACCGCAGCACGCAGCGACGCGGGCTCGGCCGACGCCATCTGCCACGCAGTGGCGGTGGCCTGCCAAGCCGTTTTGGCGGAGCGCTGGGCGGCCACACAAAAGAGCGATGCGAAGCGCAAGACCCGCAGGGTGCATTACTTGTCGATGGAATTCCTGATGGGCCGTGCGCTGGGCAACGCCTTAGCGGCTCTGAATTTGGAGGGCACCTTCGGGGAAAAACTCGCTGGAGAGGCCACCCAGCTGGCTTCGGCCCTCGAGCAAGAATCGGACGCAGCACTGGGCAATGGCGGCTTGGGTCGCTTGGCCGCGTGCTTCTTGGATGCGTTTGCCAATCTGAAACTCCCTTCCTTTGGCTACGGTTTGCGCTACCAAAACGGCATGTTTGCGCAAAAAATCCAAGATGGCACCCAGGTGGAAGTGCCAGATCAGTGGCTCACGCGCGGCTCGCCTTGGGAGACGCCGCGCCCCGAGCTTGAATTCAAAGTGGGCTTCGGCGGCTCAGTGCGCATGGACGGCGGCGTGCGCCGCTGGATTCCGGCGCAACTGGCGCTTGCGCAGGCCTATGACTTCATCGTGCCCGGCCACCACACCGAGCGCGTATCCACTTTGCGCCAATGGCATGCGCGCGCCGCCTCCCCGATTGATTTCGTGAGCTTTTGCAGAGGCGACTACGCAAGCGCTGGCCAGCAGCAATGGCAGGCCGATGTCATCAACTGGGTGCTTTATCCCGATGACAGCACACCCGCAGGGCGCGAACTGCGCCTGCGCCAAGAATTCTTTTTGGTGAGCGCATCCATCCAAGACATGGTGGCCCGCCACATGCGCGAGCAAGGCGAGATCACGAGCTTTGGCCGCATGAATGCCGTGCATCTGAACGACACGCACCCAGCGCTTGCGCCCGCAGAGTTGATGCGCGTGCTGCTCGATGAGCATGGCCTAGCTTGGGACGACGCATGGGCGATCACGCGCCAAGCCAGCAGCTACACCAACCACACCCTGATGCCTGAGGCGCTGGAGACCTGGCCCGTGCGCATGATGGAGGCCTTGCTGCCCCGCCATCTCGAAATCATTTACGAGATCAACCGCATTTTCTTGGACGATGTGCGAGCCACGCACCCCGAAGACGACGGTTTGGTTCGCGCAGTTTCGCTGATCGACGAACTCGGCGAGCGCCGTGTGCGCATGGCATCTTTGGCCATCGTGGCTTCGCACAAGGTGAACGGCGTGTCTGCACTGCACTCGCAGCTGATGGTAGACACCATTTTTGCGGACTATGCCCGATTGGATCGCCAGCGCTTCATCAACGTGACCAATGGCGTCACGCACCACCGCTGGCTGGCTCAGGCCAATCCCGCCCTATCCGCGGTGCTGGACGCGGCGATTGGCAGCGCCTGGCGCGCAGACCTCGGCGAACTTGCAGCACTGAAACCGCTGGCCAAAACGGCCAAGCTGCAAAAGGCCGTGATGGGGGCCAAGAAGCTGAACAAGGGCCGTTTGAGCGATCTGATCTCGCGCACGGTAGGCACGAGCGTAGATCCTGCTAGCCTGTTTGACGTGCAGGTCAAGCGCATCCACGAATACAAACGCCAGTTGCTCAACGTGCTGCACGTCATCACGCGCTACCAAGACATCGTGAGCAACCCAAACGCTGAATGGGTGCCTCGCACCGTGGTGTTCTCTGGCAAGGCGGCATCCGCGTATTGGATGGCCAAACTCATCATCCAACTGATGCACGACGTGGCCTTGGTGGTGAACACCGACTCGCGCGTGAAGGACCGGCTCAAACTCGTGTTCGTGCCGAACTACGGCGTGAGCCTTGCGCAAACCATCATTCCCGCAGCCGATTTGAGCGAGCAAATTTCGACTGCGGGCACCGAAGCTTCGGGCACAGGCAACATGAAGTTTGCGCTGAATGGCGCGCTCACCATCGGCACCTGGGACGGCGCCAACATCGAGATGGCTGAGGCGATGGGCCCGCAGAACATGTTTGTGTTCGGTCTGCGCACCGAAGCCGTGCAGGCCACGCGAGCTGCTGGCTACGACCCAAGGCTGCACTACGAAGAAAACATGCAATTGCGCCGGGTGATCGATGCGATTGAGCGAGGCGAGTTCTCACGCGGCGACAGCGAACGCTACAGGCCCCTGGTGCAGTCGCTCTTGCAGCGCGATCCCTACATGCTGATGGCCGACTATGGCTCCTATGTGGGGATGCAAGCGGAAGTGGATCGGCTCTACACGCAGCCCAAAGCATGGGCAGAGCGAGCCATTCACAACATCGCCGCCATGGGGGATTTCAGCGCAGACCGCACGGTGGCGCAATACATCAGCAAGGTGTGGGCGGCACCCACACGCTAGGCCAAAGGCAACCCAGGGAGGCCGCCGTGCGCGACAAAATCTCTTCCGCTGAAGTGCATGCCCTGGTGCATGGGTGGCACGATGCGCCACACGAAGTGCTGGGTCTGCATGCCACCGGCACCGGCATGCTTCGCTTCGGCGCACTTCTGCCTTGCGCGACCCGCGTGGATTTGATCGATGCGTTGAAAGACGAGGTGGTGGCAAGCCTTCGCCTGCGTGACAGCCAAGGTTATTTTGAAGCGCCGCTTCGCCGAAAAAAGCCATTTGCTTACCGGTTGGGGGTCACTTGGGATACCGGTGAAACCGGTGAGTACCACGATGCCTACGCGTTTGCCGCCCAGCTCGACATGGGAGAGATCGCGGCCTTTCAGCGTGGCGAAGCAATTCGCGCTCAAGACTGGTTGGGCGCGCACGTGCAGCAGCGCATGCACGCGGGCGAGTCTGTCAACGGGGTGAGCTTTGTTGTCTGGGCACCCAACGCCAAACGCGTGAGTGTGGTGGGTAACTTCAACAACTGGGATGGTCGCCGTCATCGCCTGCGGCCAGCTTTGGGCCATGGTGGCGCAGCCACCGGCCTGTGGGAGCTCTGGGTGCCGCACGCCAGCGTGGGTGATCTCTACAAGTTTGAAATCACGGGGCCCGACGGTGTGCTCTTGCCGCTGAAAGCTGATCCTTTTGCCCGCGCCGCGCAACTCCGACCTGAAACGGCCAGTGTGGTCTCGCCCGAATTGCCTCGGTTGACCTCTCGCGTGGGCAGGCAGGGTGCCAATTCACGCCATGCGCCCATCTCGATCTATGAGGTGCATCTGGGTTCATGGCGCAAAGGCGAAAACGGCCGATTCCTGAGCTGGGACGAGCTGGCTCAGCAGTTGCCCGACTACGCGGCAGGGCTGGGCTATACGCATGTGGAGCTGATGCCCATCACCGAGCATCCGTTTGATGGATCTTGGGGCTATCAGACCTTGGGCATGTTTGCGCCCACTGCACGCTTTGGCGATGCCGAGGGCCTCAAGCGCTTTGTGAACGCCTGCCACGACAAAGGCATCGGCGTGCTGCTCGACTGGGTGCCGGCCCATTTCCCCGTGGATGGGCACGGGCTTGCGCATTTCGACGGCACGGCGCTCTTTGAGTACGCGGATCCAAAAGAAGGCTTTCACCGCGACTGGAACACCTTCATCTACAACTTTGACCGCTGGGAAGTGCGCAGTTTCTTGGTGAGCAGCGCGCTCTACTGGATTGAGCGCTTTGGCTTTGACGGCCTGCGCATCGACGCGGTGGCCTCGATGCTGTACCGAGACTATTCACGCCCTTCAGGCGAGTGGATCCCCAACCATCAAGGCGGCCGCGAAAATCTGGAAGCCATCAGCCTGCTCAAGCGCATCAATGAAGTGATCGGCACCGAGTGCCCGCACGCGATCACGATGGCCGAAGAGTCCACGAGTTTTCCGCAAGTGTCGGCCCCCACCTTTGAAGGTGGCTTGGGCTTTCACTTTAAGTGGAACATGGGCTGGATGAACGACACGCTGAAGTACATGCACCAAGACCCTGTGCATCGCAGCCATCATCACAGCCAAATGACCTTTGGCTTGGTCTATGCGTTTTCTGAAAAATTCGTGCTCCCGCTTTCCCACGATGAGGTCGTGCACGGCAAAGGCTCTTTGCTCGACAAAATGCCGGGCGATGACTGGCAAAAGTTCGCCAACTTGCGCGCCTATCTCGGCTTCATGTGGGGGCATCCTGGCAAGAAGTTGCTGTTCATGGGCCAAGAATTCGCACAAAGAGGCGAATGGCAAGCCGGCGTGGAACTGCCCTGGGCCCTGACCGAGCATGCATCCCACAGGGGCATGCAGCACTTGGTGAAAGATCTCAACCAACTGATGCGGCAACATCCTGCCCTTTACACGCTGGACGCCGATCCGCGCGGCTTCGAGTGGATTGCCCTGGAGGCCAAGGCCGAGTCCGTTTTGGCTTGGATTCGCAAAGATGCAGATGGCCAGCAAATGGTGGTCGTCAGCAACTTGACCCCCGTGCCGCGCCCCGGCTATCGATTGGGTCTGCCGTCGGGCCCAAGTGCCTGGGTAGAAGCGCTAAACACCGATTCCAGCTACTACGGCGGCAGCAACATGGGCAATGGCATCGGCCCCTTGCCTGTGGAGTCCGTGGCGAGCCATGGTCGCACGCACTCCACGGTGCTCACCTTGCCGCCGCTTTCCACCGTTTTCCTCAAACCGACACCATGAGCGGATTGCAGCCAGGGCGTTTTGCGCCGCTGGGCGCGCAAGTGCGCGACGGTGGCGTGAACTTTGCCGTGTTTTCCGCAAACGCGAGCCGCATCGAGCTCTGCATCTTCGGTGAGGATGGCGCAACCGAAGTTGCGCGCCACGACCTCCTGGGGCCTATAGACCAAGTGTTTTGCGGCTTTCTGCCCGGTGCGGGTGAAGGCTTGACCTATGGACTGCGCGCGCACGGCCCCTACCTGCCCTCGCAAGGCCACCGGTTCAACCCCAACAAACTGCTGCTTGATCCCTACGCGCGCCACATCGTTGGCCAATACGCTGTGCGGCCCGAGCACCACGGCTACGAGTGGGGGCACGCCCAGGGTTCGCTCTCCTTCAACGCCGCAGACAACGCGCAACACGCACTCAAAGTCCGCGTGCTGGGCTCCCCCCCGGCTCGCACGCGCGCGGCAAGGCCTCGCCAGCGCCTCGAGGATGTGGTTCTCTATGAAGTGCATGTGAAGGGCTTCAGCAAGCAATTGAGTGCAGTGCCCGCGCCGCTGCGTGGCACCTATGCGGGCCTGGCGCACCCGGCATCCGTGCAGCATTTGAAGCGGCTGGGCGTTACGACCCTATCGCTTTTACCCATTCAGCAGTGCTTGAGCGAGCCGCATTTGCTCTCACGTGGCGGCGTGAACTACTGGGGCTACAACACCCTCGGATTTTTTTGCGCCGATCCGCGTTTGGCTACTGCGGCCGCACGCGCCAGCTTGCGCGGGGTGCGCGATGAGTTTCGCGCCATGGTGGATGCGCTGCACGCGGCAGGCATCGAAGTGGTGCTGGATGTGGTTTACAACCACACGCCCGAAGGCAATGAATTTGGCGCCACGATCTCATGGCGCGGACTGGATAACGCAAGCTACTACCGCTTGCACCGCCATGATCCGAGCCAGTGCGAAAACCTCACAGGCTGCGGTAACTCGCTCAACGTGGCGCATCCCCGAGTGACGCAATTTGTGCTCGACTCGCTTCGCTTTTGGGTGAGCGACATGGGCGTGGACGGCTTTCGCTTTGACCTTGCGCCCGTGTTGGGCCGAACGGACGCGGGCTTCGAGCCGCAGGGGGCTTTTTTCCAAGCATTGCGGCAAGACCCGGTGCTGGCAGATGTGCACCTGATCTCTGAGCCCTGGGACGCTGGGCCTGGCGGCTACCAGCTCGGCAAATTTCCTGGCCGCTTCATGGATTGGAACGATAAATTCCGAGACACCATGCGCAGCTATTGGCTGCAAGCGGGCGCGACGCGAGCCGAATTCGCCCAACGCTTCACGGCATCGAACGATGTGTTCAATCCGCGCGAGAAAAAACCCTGGGCCTCGGTGAATTTTCTCAGCGTGCACGACGGCTTTACCTTGCGCGATGTGGTGAGTTACAGCAAAAAGCACAACCTCGCCAACGGCGAAGACAACCGCGATGGGCGCGACGGTGAGCTGTGCCAAAACTTTGGCGACGAAGGCCCCAGCAAGGACCCCGGCGTGCAGCAAACCCGGCATCGCGTGCAGCGCGCGATGCTTGCCACGCTCTTGCTCGCCCAGGGTACACCAATGCTGTGCGCCGGAGACGAAATCGGCAACAGCCAACAGGGCAACAACAATGCTTATTGCCTTGACAACCCCACCACGTGGCTGAGCTGGGCCGATGCCGACGCTGACTTGATGCAATGGGTGAGCGAACTTGTTGCGCTTCGAAAAGCGCACGCGCTTTTGCATTGGCCCGAGTGGTTCGATGATCGTGCAAGCGGCCATCACCACGCGAGCCTGACCTGGACCGCGCCAACCGGAGAGCCGATGCAGGTGCGCGATTGGCACGACTCTCAGCACACCGCATTCGCAGCCGCCATGCGTGCCCCCGATCAGGCCCATCCCTCGCTCGTGCTTTTGTTCAATCCCCACGCCACGCATCAGACCTTTCAACTGCCCTGCACGCGCGCGCGCGTGCTAGCCGACAGTTCGGGAGATCTGCCGCGCGGCACCAAGTTTTCTCACCAGTTGCAAGCGCCCGCTCGCAGCTTGCTCTTGCTTCAAACCCTATGACCACCCCCACTCCCTATCCCTTCGCAACAGGTGCACGCAGCTCAGGCGTGTTGTTGCACATCACCTCGCTGCCCGGGCCCAATGGCATGGGCGACTTTGGACCGGATGCCTACCGATTTGTGGATTGGCTGCAAGCATGCGGGCAGCGGGTTTGGCAGCTGCTGCCAACCACGCCGATTGGGCCGGGCGACTCGCCGTATCAAGGCGTCTCCGCGTTTGCTGGCTCGCAGTGGATGGTGGCTTTTGAGCCGATGGTGACCAAGGGCTGGATGACGGCACCCGATGCGGCCAGCATAGGCTTCGATGCCCTGCGGGTGGACTATGGCCGGGTGCTGCCCTGGCGTGAGCAGCAACTGCGCTTGGCCTATGCAGGCTTTGTGGAAAAGGCAGACGCGGCCGACCAAAAGGCGCTTGCGGCCTGGACAAAGTTGCACAAAGACTGGCTTGAAGACTACGCGCTTTTCATGGCGATTCGCGCGCCGCGAGGTGGGCAGCCCTGGTGGGACTGGCCGCGAGAGCTGGCCGAGCGGCAACCCAAGGCGCTTGCCAAAGCTCGCAAGGACATGGCGCAAGAAATCGCTTTTTGGTGCTTTGTGCAATGGTGTTTTGATGAGCAAATCCGCGCCCTCAAAGCCTATGCCAACAGCAAAGGCGTGAGCATCGTTGGTGATCTACCGATCTTCATTGCGCACGACAGTGCCGATTGCTGGTCACACCCCGATCTGTATTACTTGGACGATAACTTCCAAACCACTGTGGTGGCAGGCGTGCCGCCCGATGATTTAGGGCCGAACGGTCAGCGCTGGGGCAATCCGCTTTACCGCTGGGATTTGATGGCAAAAGACGGCTACGCGTGGTGGACGGCGCGGGTGAAGCGCGCACTTAGCCATGCGGACATCTTCAGAATCGACCACTTTCGCGGCTTTGCGGGCTACTGGGAAATCCCGGCAAGCTCACCGACTGCCAAAGAAGGCCAGTGGCTGCCAGGCCCCGGCATCGCGCTCTTCTCTGCGATTGAGAAAGCGCTCGGCAAGCTGCCGATCATTGCGGAAGACTTAGGCCTCATCACACCCGATGTGATCGAGTTGCGTGATGGCTGCGGATTTCCGGGGATGAAGATCGCTCAGTTTGGCTTCGGCGGCGACGGCGCGCACGAGTTTTTGCCGCACAACTGGCCCGTGGATTGCGTGGCCTACACCGGCACCCACGACAACGACACGGCCAAAGGCTGGTGGGCGAACGCAAATCCGCGCGAGCGGCAGTTTGCCGGCAGCTACTTGGCTTGCCACGAGGGTGACGTGCACTGGGCCATGATCCGCGCCTGCAGCAACTCTGTAGCGCGCATGGTGGTGTTTCCGCTGCAAGACGTGCTGGGCCTCGGCTCAGAGCACCGCTTCAACATCCCCGGAGTGCTGGGCGGCAATTGGGGTTGGCGCTTCAGCTGGGACATGTTGGGCGCTGAGCCCACTCGGGTGTTGGGCCTCATTTCCGCCGCGTCTGGCCGCGCACCGATCAAGCTGCTGGGCCTTTGAGCACACAAGCCCCGCCAACGCTTGGCCGCGTGCTCTGGCCACTGATGGCCGAAATACTGCTGGGCTTTTTGTTGGGCCTGGCCGGGCTTTGGTTGGCTTCTCGGCAGGGAGACACGGTGGCTGCGGGTTTTGCGCTGTCGAACCAAATCGTTGGCGCTGCCACACTGCTGTTTCGCATCGTCAACATGGGCGTGAGCGTGGTCATCACGCAGGCGAAGGGTGCTGGCAATACGCTCCTCGCTGAATCGCTGGCCAAGGCTGGTTTGGGTGCGAGCGTACGCATTGGCCTCGGTGCTGCGGCTTGCTTGCTGTTGACTGCGCCTTGGCTGTT
>JAAFHN010000512.1 GCA_013298415.1 Comamonadaceae bacterium | reverse complement strand
CACATGGCCTGGCGACATTGACATTGCCCCGGAAATGCTCTGGCTGGATTCGGTGCTGGTGGAACCCGAAAAGTTTGCCTGATCTCAACTGCTGCGAAACACGAAGTACACGGCCCCTACCATGCACAGCGCTGCCCAAAGGTAGTCGAGCTTGATGGGCTCCTTGAGGTAGAGGATGGCAAACGGCACGAAGACGCTGAGCGTGATGACTTCTTGGATGATTTTGAGCTGAGCAACTGAGAGGCCTGCTTGGGTGTAGCCGATTCGGTTGGCGGGCACCATGAGCATGTATTCGAAGAGGGCGATGCCCCAGCTGACCAGGGCCGCGACGATCCAGGGGGCGCTGGCTTGGTTCTTGAGGTGGCCGTACCAGGCAAAGCTCATGAACACGTTGCTGGCGATCAAGAGCATCACCGTTTGCGCGGTGAAAGGGATGCTTGAAAGCCAGCCGTTCATGCTCAGAACTCGTCTCTACGCACGCCGCCCAGACCGCCGTTCGCAGCAGCACTCGCCACCAAGCACAAGTGCGCGCGCTGCTGGGCAAACACGCCGACCGTGACCACGCCAGGCCACTGGCTCACGTCTCGCTCAAAGGCCAGGCCATCGGTGATCTTCAAGCCACGTACATCCAAGATGTGCTGGCCGTTGTCTGTGACGAGCGGCGCGCCATCTTTCATCCGCAGCGTTGCCACGCCGCCCATCGCCGCAAAGCGCCGCTGAAGGCTGGGCGCGGCCATCGGGATCACTTCCACGGGCAGCGGGAAAGCGCCCAAGACCGGCACGCACTTGGATTCATCCACGATGCAGATGAAGCGATCTGCCAGAGCGGCCACGATTTTTTCGCGGGTGAGCGCCGCGCCGCCGCCTTTGATCATGTGGCCGTGCGGGTCGATTTCGTCTGCGCCGTCCACGTACACACCGAGCTTTTCCACGCTTTCGGCCTGCACCACAGGAACGCCAATCGCTTGCAGCCGGGCAGTCGTGGCGAGCGAGCTGCTGACCGCGCCCTTCACCTGGCCTGCAACGGCTGCGAGCGCGTCCACAAACTTGTTGGCCGTGGAGCCCGTGCCCACGCCGATGATTTCGCCGCGCTCAATGCTGCCCATGATTTCGGCCAGCGCCGCCTCGCCAACCAAGGTTTTAAGTTCGTCTTGTGAGAGGGTTTTGGGGAGATCTGAAGCCATAGCCGACAATTCTCCCATGCTGCCCCTGCCCCACAAACTGGCCTACGCCTTCGCCCGCCCCGCCCTCTTCGCCCTCGATCCCGAAGCCGCCCACGACATGACCATGGGCATGCTGGCCAAGGGGCAAAACACGCCGCTCCAACTGGGCTGGTCGCAGCCATTTGTGAGCGACCCCGTCACGATTGCCGGGCTGCAATTCCCCAACCGCGTGGGCTTGGCCGCGGGCCTGGACAAGAATGCCCGCTGCCTGGACGGCTTGGCCGCGATGGGCTTTGGCTTCATCGAAGTCGGCACCGTCACACCCCTTGCGCAGAGCGGCAACCCCAAGCCGCGCATGTTCCGCATCCCCGAAAAAAAAGCGCTCATCAACCGCCTGGGCTTCAACAACCAGGGTTTGGACGCTTTCGTCGCCCATGTAAAACGCTCATATTTGTATAGCAAAAAACACAATAAGTACGGGGACAGAGGAGCTGAATCACCTCAAAACGCGCCGCTGATCGGCCTCAACATCGGCAAAAACGCTGCCACGCCGATGGAGAAGGCCACCGACGACTACCTGATCGGCCTGGCTGGCGTGTACCCGTATGCGGACTACATCACCGTCAACATCTCAAGCCCAAACACGAAAAACTTGCGCAGCTTGCAATCGGATGAGGCGCTGGATGCGCTGCTCTCGGCCTTGGCCAGTCGCCGCGCAGAACTTGCAAAAGAACACGGCGCGCAACGGCCCATGTTCCTCAAAATCGCCCCCGATCTCGACGACGACCAAATCAAGGTGATTGCCACCACCGTGCAGCGCCACGGCATCGATGGCGTGGTCGCGACGAACACGACGCTGAGCCGCGAAGCCGTGAAGGGCTTGAAGCACGCCGAGGAAACCGGCGGCTTGAGCGGCGCGCCCGTGCTGGAGGCCAGCAACCGGGTGATCGCAGCCCTGCGCGCAGCCCTCGGCTCCAAGCTGCCGATCATCGGCGTAGGCGGCGTGCTGTCGGGCGCAGACGCGGCCTCCAAGATCAAAGCTGGCGCCGATTTGGTGCAGATTTACACCGGATTGATCTACAAGGGCCCGGCGCTGGTTCACGAATGCGCCAAAACCTTGGCCGGGCTGCGCTGAAACATGCGATAATCGCGGGCTTACCCGAAGAAAAGTGCTTTGCCGCCTGCATGTTGCTGGCCCCGCGAAGTGGCTCTCACCAACCCAACCAAGGTTCCACCATGAAAGACGGCATTCACCCCAACTACCGCGACGTGTGCTTCGTGGATTTGTCCAACGGCTTCAAATTCGTCACGCGTTCTTGCGCCCCCACCAAAGAAATGGTGAAGATGGACGATGGCCGCGACCTGCCCCTGTACAAACTCGATACGTCCAGCGAAACGCACCCGTTCTACACCGGCACGCAAAAGTCGGTGGACACCATGGGCGGCCGCGTGGAGAAATTCCGCAACCGCTACGCTGCAAAGCCCGCTGCCGCTGCCAAGTAAGCGTCTTCGCGCACCAAAAAGGGCAGCTCAGCTGCCCTTTTTTGTTTTTGCACTCCCGAAGACCTTTGGGAACCGTCTTGAATGCAGCATTCGCG
>JAAFHN010000243.1 GCA_013298415.1 Comamonadaceae bacterium | reverse complement strand
GCAGCAAATCGAGCGTGGCCTCGCCCATCACGGCCCAGTCGGCGTTGATTTTGTGGCTGGCCAGCACACGACCGCGCGCCGTGTAGGTGCCGCCGCTGAGCGCCTCTGCGCCTTCATTCGTGCTCACGTTGTGCAATCGCACAGAGGTTTGCACATTCCACGCATCGCTTTCCAGCCACTGGTAGCCCAAAGAGGGCTGGCGCTGGCTTGAGGTGGGCGAATCCACTGCCGTTTGCTCCACCGTGCCCATGCGCCACCGGCCCCAGCGCAGGCCAAGCGCGGGGCGGATGCGCGCCGTGCCTTTGGCATCGCTCAAATCGCCAATGCGAAAACGGATGCCGTAGCTCCAGCGCAGTTTAGTTGGCGGTTCAGCCTGGGTTTGACCAGGAGCCGGGGCAGACGATGCCGCTGCACCCGCCGTGTCGTCGACGGCGAATTCAGACTCGGCCTCGGCTTGGGCAGCGCTTGCCGCCATGGCGCAAAACAGCACGGCCAACAGGCTTCGGCAGGCTGGCGCTAGGGAGTCACGAATGGCATTCATCTACCGATGTTGACACAAGGGTTCAGCCCGTTGAAAAGCCAGGATTTCGCCAGCGGCAGGTTGCAAATCAGCCCCGGCCGCAGCCCCGGCCAGCGAGCCCTCAAGACAGCGCGGGCCAGCGCCAGCGCCTTAAACTGCCCCAGCACTTCCCTGTTTCACCCACAAAACACCATGCCCCAATCCAGCCGCCGTGATTTCATCCAAACCAGCTTGGTCGGCACCGCTCTGACTGCCTCAGGCCTTTCAGCCGAGGCCCAAGCCAATGTGCTCAAGCTCATCTTGCCGGTGAGTGCGGGCTCGGGTGTGGACGGCATCGTGCGCGCATCGAGTGCGCAGCTGGGCAAGGCGCTCGGCGTGTCGGCCGTGGTGGAAAACCAGCCGGGCGCGGGCGGGATTGTGGGCACGCAAAGCCTGATCCGATCTGCACCCGATGGCAACACGCTCTCATTCGTGTCGAACAACCACGTGATCTACCCCAGCGTCACAAAAAACCTGAGCTTCGACCCGATTGCCGACATCACGCCGATTGCCGTGGTGGCTTACACGCCGCTGGTGCTGATCGTGAACGCCAAGCTGCCTGCGCAAAACCTGAAGGAATTCGTGGCGCTGCTCAAAGCCAGCCCCGGCAAATACAACTTTGCATCCAGTGGCAACGGCACCATCCTGCACCTCGCGCCCGAGCTGTTCAAAGACGTGACCGGCACCTTTTCCACCCACATCCCCTACCGCGGCTTTGCGCCCATGCTGCAAGACATCGTGGCCGGCCAGGTGGACTGGGGCGTGGCGGCGCTTCCCGCAGCGCTCGGCCAAATCAAGGCGGGCACGGTGCGCGGCCTGTGCATTCCCATGGCCCAGCGCAGCGCCGCCGCGCCGGATATTCCCACCAGCACGGAAGCCGGTGTGCCGGCCTACCAAATCGACGCCTGGATCGCCTGCGTGGGGCCGAAGGGCTTGCCTGCGGCCACCGTGCAGCGCATCAATGCCGCGATCCGCAGCACATTCGCCAGCGCAGAAGTGCGCGAGGCCATGGCCAAGCAAGGCAATTTGGTGAACGTGACCTCGCCCGAAGCGGCCACCGAGCATTTCAAAAAGGAGCTGGCCCGCTACGCAGCGCTCGTGAAAAAAGCGGGCGTGGTGCCAACCTGAGGTCCGCAGGAACCGGATTGACGTTCACCCTGAGCCCTTCGAGGGGCAGCGGAGAGGGCTTCGACGGGCTCAGCCCGAACGGACGCGCAGGCACTCCACGCCGCACCTTGCGCGGCCCCATATGCCTCGATTCAACGTTTGATATGCACATAAACGCATAACAAAAAATTCGTTTGGATTGTGGGGTTATTAGGGCACAGTGCGCAGCCATGTTGGACGCACTTTCCGCCCTTGCAAACGCCTCCGCCGTGGTGAGCGCCCATGCGCCTGCCTTGATCGCCACGGGTTTTGGCGTGGGCTTGACGGTGGGCTTGACTGGCGTGGGCGGCGGCTCGCTGATGACACCTGCCTTGATTTTTGGCTTTGGCATCCCGCCCCAAATCGCGGTGGGCACCGATTTGCTCTTTGCCGCCGCCACCAAGGCCGCAGGCAGTGCGGAGCTGGCGCGCAGCCGCCGGATCGATTGGCGCATCGTGGCGGCGCTCTCTGCCGGCAGCATTCCAGCGGCGCTCATCACGCTGTGGGTGATTTCGCAAGTGGGCGGTGGCAGCGCGCAAACCCATGCGGCGATCAAATCCGTGCTCGGCTTCGCGCTTTTGCTCACCGCTGTGGCCACGGCCTGGAAGGTGTGGAAGGGCAACGGCCCTGCCCGCAGTGCCGACATCCATGTGCCGATCCCGCTGAACCGCCACATCATCGCCGCCTTGCTCGGCGCAGGCATCGGCGCGATGGTGAGCTTGACGAGCGTAGGCGCAGGCGCAATTGGCGTGACCGCCCTGCTCTTGCTCTATCCCATGATCGCCACGCAGCGCATCGTGGCTGCCGACATCGCCTACGCCGTGCCGCTCACGCTGATCGCAGGCATCGGCCACGCCACCCTCGGCCATGTGGATTGGAGCTTGCTCGCCACGCTCTTGATCGGCTCGCTGCCCGGCATTTGGATCGGCACCAAGCTCAGCCACAAAACCCCCGAACGCGCCCTCAGAGGCCTGCTGACGATCCCTTTGGCCTGGGCAGGCTCGAAATTGATGTTTTTTTAAGATATGTACCAATACACTGATTTTGACCGTGAATTTGTTCAAGCCCGTGCAGATCAGTACCGTGATCAATTGCAGCGGTATTTAGCTGGCGAGTTGAGCGATGATGAATTCAAGCCGCTGCGTTTGCAAAATGGTTGGTATGTGCAGCGGCATGCGCCGATGCTGCGCGTGGCGGTGCCGTATGGTGTGATCTCGAGTGCGCAATTGCGCACACTGGCCCACATTGGTCGCACTTACGACCGTGGTTATGCCCATGCCACCACGCGGCAAAACTTTCAATTCAATTGGATTCCATTGGACAAAAGCGCCGATGTGATGGATGCATTGGCGAGTGTGGACATGCATGGCCTTCAAACGAGTGGCAATTGCATCCGCAACATCGCCACAGATTCACGCGCCGGTGTGGCACCTGACGAAATTGCCGATCCGCGCCCATGGGCTGAAATCATCCGCCAATGGAGCACGCTGCACCCTGAATTTGCGTTTTTGCCCCGCAAATTCAAAATTGCAGTGAGCGGCAGCTTAGAAGACCGGGCTGCCACCCGTTGGCACGATGTGGGCCTGTTTTTGAAGCGCAACGAAGCCGGTGCGCTCGGCTTTGAGGTGGCGGCGGGCGGCGGCATGGGCCGCACACCCATCGTGGCCCCCACGATTCGGCCCTTCATCGAAGCTGCCGAAATCCTGAACTACCTCGAAGCCGTGCTGCGCACCTACAACCAGTTTGGCCGCCGCGACAACCTGTACAAAGCGCGCATCAAAATCCTGGTGAAAGCTGAAGGCCAGACCTACATCGATGCGGTGGAAGCCGAATACCAACGCATTTTGGCGGCGGGAGGCCACCACCGGTTGCCCGAGGCCGAAATTCAGCGTGTTTCAACGCATTTTGACTCCTCTGTCCAGGTTTTTTCAATATCTGATGCTATCAAATCAGAAGTAAATGCAGAGCCAATCAGCACGAGCTTGGCCTTCAGCCGCTGGCTGGTGCGCAACGTGTGGGCGCACAAATCGGCAGCTCACCGCGCAGTCGTGCTCTCGCTCAAGCGCGTGGGCTTGGCCCCTGGCGACATCACTGCTGACCAGATGGATGCCGCCGCCGCGCTGGCCGATCAGTTCAGCCAGGGCGAGCTGCGCGTGACCCACGATCAGAACTTGCTCTTGCCCTGGGTGAAGTTTTCTGAGCTGGCCGCTCTGTACGAAAAAGCCAAGGCTCACGGCTTTGCCACGCCGAACATCGGCTTGCTCACCGACATGATTGCCTGCCCCGGCGGTGATTTTTGCGCCCTGGCCAATGCACGCAGCCTGCCCATTGCCGCCGCAATTACCGAACGCTACCAAGATCTGGATGAATTGTTTGACATCGGCGAGATCAAATTGCACATGAGCGGGTGCATCAATTCATGCGGCCACCACCACAGCGGGCAAATTGGCATCCTCGGCGTGGATAAAGACGGGCAGGAGTGGTATCAAATTACCTTAGGGGGCGGGGATGGTTCCAGCGCAGGCGGCGCAAGCAAAGCCGGCAAAGTGATCGGCCCGAGCTTTGCGGCAGACGAAGTGCCAGATGTGATCGAAGCGATCTTGGCTGCCTACAAGGCCGAGCGCACTGGCCGCGAGAGCTTTGCCGAAACCTTTGCCCGCCTGGGCAGCGAGCCCTTCAAGGCCGCAGCCAATTCGGCGCGGCTCGCCACCGCTTTGGCCTGAGGAGAACACTATGCATTTGATAGCGTTGGATATAATAAATACCTGGACAGAGGATGGTTTTGATGCTGAAAATGGTGTTTTGCAGCTCGAAAACACCGCTGAGCTGCCCCACAACCCCAGCAGCCGCCGCATCGAGCTGCATTTCCCCAAATTCACCGATGGCCGGGCCTACAGCCAAGCCACGCTGCTGCGCCGCGCAGGCTACCGAGGAGACATTCGAGCCAAGGGCGATGTGCTGATCGATCAGCTTTTGCAAATGCAGCGCTGCGGCTTTTCAAGCGCGCAACTGCGCGCCGACCAAAAGCCAGAGCTGGCCGAGAAGCTGCTGAAGCAGTTTGCGGGCTTTTATCAAGGTGATGTGCTGCGGCCCTCGCCCCGGTTCGCGCGCGACCCGCAATCCGTTCGCCCTGAGCCTGTCGAAGGGCTGGCGGGAGCTTCGACGAGCTCAGCCCGAACGGAGAACCCGGTCGCCGTTCACCCTGAGCTTGGTCGAAGGGCTGGCGGGAGCTTCGACAAACTCAGCCCGAACGGGGAACCCGATGCCGTTCGCCCTGAGCCTGTCGAAGGGCTGGCGGGAGCTTCGACAAGCTCAGCCCCAGCGGAGAACCCGGTCGCCGTTCACCCT
>JAAFHN010000070.1 GCA_013298415.1 Comamonadaceae bacterium | reverse complement strand
GCTCGATGAGCTGAAGATTTCGGTAGACGCGCTGCAGCCCATGGAAGGCGATGTGGGCACGGTACTCGCCTCTTTGCGCTATCGCCTTGAGCCACGCTGGCGGGCGGCTGGGCTGGAGGTGGTTTGGCAAATCGATGCCCTACCACCAATGCCGAATCTCAGCCCTCAAGCCGTGCGACACCTGCAGCGCATCGTCCTTGAAGCCATGGCGAACGTGATGAAGCACGCACACGCGCGACGTGCTTGCGTCAGCGCAAGGGTCGTCGACGGAATCGACGAGAGGGCCGAATCCATCTGCATCGTGATTGCCGACGACGGCAGGGGCCTGAATGTGGATCAAGCACCTGGCGGTCAGGGCTTGGCAAACATGCGGTTCCGTGCCGCGCAACTGGGCGCGACCGTGGCCGTGCACAGCGCGCCAGGCGAAGGTACCTCCGTGCGGCTGGACTGGCCGGTCCCTGCGCCGACCGCCTTGCACCTCAACTTGGATCAAGCGGAGCGCAAACCCTGACTTTGGGATGCCAGTTGGGTGATCGCAGCCCAATCACCTGCGGCCATGAGTTTGGAGGGCGTGAGCCAGCTGCCGCCTACGCATTTCACGTTGGGCAGGGCGAGGAAGTCTTTGGCGTTATCGGTGCTGATGCCACCGGTGGGGCAAAAGGCGAGATCCGCGAATGGACCTGCGAAGGCTTTGAGCATGGCGGCACCACCTGCGGGCACGGCGGGGAAGAATTTGGCCGCTGTGAAGCCATCGGCCATCACTTGCAGCACCTCGCTGCCCGTGGCCACACCCGGCAGCAGCGGCACACCCAGGCGCTTAGCAGCCGCACCGATGTCGCTCGTATAGCCCGGGCTTACCAAGAATTTGGCTCCGGCGGCCACGGCCGCTTCGGCTTGCGCGGCGTTGCAGACTGTGCCTACACCAACCACCGCTTCGGGCACTTCCGCTGTGATCTTCTTCATGCAATCCAGCGCCACCGCAGTGCGCAGCGTGATTTCTAGCATGCGCACACCGCCCGCCACTAGCGCGCGGGCCATCGGCACGGCGTGGGCGATGTCGTCGAGCACGATCACAGGGATCACGGGCGCGTCCGTCATCACCGCATGCGCCGTCAGCGGCGTCGGCAACACTTTGAACATCACCATGAGCAAGCTCCTTCTTCGGCGCTGGCCACGTTCGCGCGGAAATTGTTGAATAGACCTCGGCCGAGGCTGCCCGGTGCCTCGCTTGCACGCTGAGCTGCGTCGCGGCCGTCGAGCGAGCCGCCCACGAGCGAGAGCGTGCCTGCCACGCAGTCCACGCGAATCACATCGCCATCGCGCACTTTGGCCACGCCACCACCGCGCAGGCCCTCTGGCGAAAGGTGAATCGCAGCAGGCACTTTGCCCGATGCGCCACTCATGCGCCCATCGGTTACCAAAGCAACAGACAAGCCCTTGGCTTGCAGCACCGCCAGCGGCGGTGTGAGCTTGTGAAGCTCGGGCATGCCGTTAGCGGCAGGGCCTTGAAAACGCACGACGACGATCACGCCACCTTCGCTCGGGCTCAGCTCTTTCGCGCCGTGGCCCGAGTGCGCTGCATGCGCACGTGCGAAGGCTTCAAGCTCGCCGCTTTTGAACGCGGCCAGCACTTCGTCTTGATCGTTGAACACCTTGGCAGCCGCCTGCACCACGTGGCGGTCGTCGGGCACGGCAGAGACCTTGATGCATGCCCTGCCGATCTCCCCGCGAAGCAATTTAAGCCCACTTTGAAGAGAAAAGGGCCCGCTGTCCTGGTGAATGCTTCTTACGATGCTATCAAAAGCAGAGCGGTCTGGCGCGTGCTCGGCCACCGTTTTCCACTGCAACTTCTCGTCAGCAAGCGACGGAATCGTGCGATAGGCCGCAAAGCCAGCAGGCGACACGGTGCGCACATCAGCGTGCATGAAGCCGCCATCGATCATGTCGCCAATCACGAATCCTGGGCCGCCTGCTGCTTGGAACTCGTTCACATCCGCTGTGCCATTGGGGTACACGCGAGCAACCAGCGGCACCGCATCGCTCAGCTCGGCAAAGTCATCCCAATTGATCGAGATGCCAGCGGCTCGGGCCACCGCAACCCAGTGGATCAGGTGATTGGTGCTGCCACCCGTGCAAAGCAGGGCCACCATCGCGTTCACGATGCAGCGCTCGTCCACCAGCTCGCCAATCGGCGGGGCTTGCAGCGCCAGGCCCACCGCCTCGCGCGTGAGGGCTTCGCGCAGCGCGCCGCCGTCTGCGCCGGCGGGCTGCACAAAGGCGCTGCCCGGCACGTGCAGGCCCATCGCTTCGAGCAGCATTTGGTTGCTGTTGGCCGTGCCATAAAACGTGCAGGTGCCCACGCCGTGGTAAGCGGCTTGCTCGGCTTTCAAAAGCTCATCGCGGCCCACATTGCCTTTGGCGGCTTCTTCGCGCACTTTGGCCTTGGCAGAATTCGACAAGCCAGAAGTCATCGGCCCAGCAGGCACAAACACCGTGGGCAAGTGCCCGAAGTGCAGCGCGCCAATCAAAAGGCCGGGCACGATCTTGTCGCACACGCCCAGCATCAGCGCGCAATCGAACACATCGTGGCTCAGCCCGACCGCCGCGCCCTGCGCAATCACATCGCGGCTGAAAAGGCTGAGCTCCATGCCGGGCAAGCCCTGCGTGATGCCATCGCACATGGCGGGCACGCCGCCGGCCACTTGCATCGTTGCGCCGCGTTTGCGCGCCTCATCGGCGATGACTGCGGGGTAGGTGGCATACGGCGTGTGCGCCGAAAGCATGTCGTTGTAGGCGGTAACCACGCCGATGTGCGGCGTGCGCTCGGAAACGATGCGGATCTGGTCGCGCTTGGGCATCGGCGCCGTGGTGTGCGCGATGTTGGCGCAGCCCATGCGGTCAAAGCCGCGCGGGCGATTGCGCATCGCTTGCACTTGCGCCAAGTAGGCCGCGCGCGTGGTGGCGCTGCGGGCTCGGATTCGGTCAGTGACAGCTTGCACAACAGGATGCAAGGCTTTCGGGAGAGGTGCTGAACTCATCCCGCCAATGTAACAAGGTTACATGAAAAAATCCAGCGAGTTACACGAAATGAAACCCGCTGGTAACTTAGCTGAGGTTTACTCCAGGGTCACGTCAACGCGGCGAGCGTCGGCGCTGGAGCCCGCAGCATTGGCGCGCACGTCTGCGGGTTTGCGCAGCTCGATTTGGCTCGCTTTCACACCGAGGTTGATGAGCGCATCGCGCACGGCAAAGGCGCGGAGCTTGGCAAGCTCGGCATTTTTGGCTTGATCGCCACTCGCATCCGAGTAACCACTGATGATGGCTTTTTTGCCGGCTTGCGCGCCGCGCACTGTTTCGGCCACCGCCTTTTCAGCGCCATCGGCCAAGCTGGTTTTGCCAGAGGCGAAGAAGAACTTCACCAAGCCGGCTTCCACCTGCACTGAAGCGCTTGCGTCAGACGCTGCTGGTGCTGACGCGCCCACGGCGACCATGCCTGCACCCGTGCTTGCGGAAGCTGCGGTTGCGGGAGCTGAGGTTGCGGAAGCGCTTGCTGCGGCAGCCATGGGCACTGCAACCAGAGCCGCCGGTGCGGCCTTGGCTTGCTTGGCCGCTTTGGCCTTGTTTGCCCCATGCACCGCGATGCCAATCGTGAAGGCCACAACGCCCAAAATGATGGCAAAAACAATGGCGAGCACGAAATTTTGTTGGTCGTCGTCTTGTGACATGGCAAATCAATCTAGAAGTTCGGAGTAACCGCGCATTGTAAAGTCGCACTTCGCATGCGCACCGCCCATCGACCCTCACCAGAACAAGCCTTGCAACGCACGCTGCGGGAATGGCGAGCACTGAACACGCCAGACTTCTGGGTGTTTGCCTACGCCTCACTGATCTGGAGGCCCGAGTTCGAAGCGGCGGAGGCGAGGCCTGCCAAGGTGTACGGCTGGCACCGAAGCCTGGGCATGTGGAGCACGATCAACCGGGGCACCCCAGATAGGCCTGGCCTGGTGTTTGCCCTGCAACCTGGTGGCTCTTGCCAAGGCATGGTGCAGCGCATGCCCGCCGAGTCGCTACACGCAGACTTGTTGACCCTTTGGGGCCGCGAAATGCCCAGCGGCGTGTATGACCCCCGGTGGCTGGCCTGCCGCACCCCCAGGGGGCGCGTCCATGCCTTGGCTTTCACCCTTGCCGCAAACAGCCCGCGCTGCTGCGGCGATCTTTCGGCCGAGCGCTTAGCCGAAATCTTTGCAAACGCCCAAGGCCGCTATGGCAGTACCCGCGACTACGCGCTCAGCACCTACACCTCGTTGCAGCACCAAGGCATTGAAGACGAAAAGCTCAGAGCCGTGCTCCACAAAGCCGGCGCGATCTAGCAAGAGCTCACGACGCGGCTGCGCAAGCACGCCACATGAGCACCGGCGTGGTTTGAGTGGCCGCTTCGGGCACGGTGGGCTGCACCGTCGCCTCCCCCGCCTCATATCTCAGGAGCTTTGCGCGGAGCATCGGGTTGCCGACCTTGCAAACTTCTTTGCTTAGGCCGCCTAGCGCTTTGAACCAGGCATCAGCGTGGCCACGCTTGATTTTTTGCATGGGCGTGAGCTCACCAACTTGGATGTCGCGTCTCCAAGGGCCGGAGTAAGTATCGCCGTTGGGCCAGGCGAAGGTGCCTTCGCCGTGGCGCGCATCTTGATCGAAGCTGCCGCTGTAGCGGGCCTGCGGCGCGGGCCCGCCCCAGGTGTAAGTGCCCAGGCCGTGGCGGTAGTCGCTCACAAATTCGCCTTCATACACATCACCGGTGGCAAGCCAGGTTTTGACACCTCGGCCGTGCTTGGTGCCATTGGCAAATGTGCCTTCGTAACGTGCAATGCTGCCGATGGCCAAGCCTTGGCCTTCGGCCCATCCCTCGGCATTGCAAGCACCCAGGTACTGCCCTGAGATTTCTGGATCGCGCACCCGGCAGCTTGGGCTTTGCGCGAAAGCCGAAGGCAGACAAAGCGCCGCGCAAAAGAGCATGGCGCAGACCCTCACCACGTGCCGCTCCACGCAAGCTGGCCAGGGCTAAGCTGCAAGCCGGCAGCGCCCGCAGCACGCAGCTCGCCCGAACGTACGCCCACCACATAGTGCCCAAGCGCCGCGCCCCACAGCCCACCGGCCACCACATCAGACAACCAATGCTCACGCGATGCCACGCGGCCCAGCCCTGTTGCCCCCGCCAGCACATACACCCAAGGGTTGCCCGACTCCACCGCATAGGGCACAGCGAGCGCAAACGCCACGGCCGTGTGCCGCGAGGGAAAGGCATCTCGGGCCGGTGCTTGCAGGCCCAGTTGCGGACGCTCACGCTTGGCCGCGCGCTTGATGACTTCGGTGCTCGCGGCCGCGAGCACGCCCGCCTCGAACGCACTGCGCCCCAGCCAAGAGGCTTTGGGGTCGTTCGCGTCCAGCGCCCGAAGTGCCGCGTAACCCATGCCCAGCCGGGGCAGCGCATCGGTGGCGCGCGCTGCTTTGCGGGCGCGCTCAGGCTCAGCGCTGCTGCGCAGCCGCGTGTCCACGCGCTCATCCAGCCGGGCCGCAGCGGCAATCGCCAAAAGCGCGATGCCAGCATCGCCCCAACGCAGCTCAGGTGGGTACTTGGCAAACCTGCGCAAGGATTGCGCTGCCGTGTCGCCCACGGGCGTACGCAGCCCTACCGCCGATCGGCTGGAGGTCGGCGCGTCGTCATCCACATCCGCCAAGCGCGAGACACCGCGTTCATTGGCAAGATTGCGGCGATGCCCGGCGAGCATTTTGTAGAGGTCAGCCGGTGACTCCACGGCTTGCGCGCTGTCGCGTGTCCAGGGCGCAATCGCCAGGTCGACGCGCACGCGAGAAGATCTGGTCAAGAGCGTGTCAAGCGGCACGTTCATGAAGACGCCTTTGTCTCGGTAGTTTTTGTCGGGCGTCACGCCGAAGTCTTTGGCATCGGTGACGGAGTACCAGCCTCCCAGCTCGATGCCGCTTGCAAACCGTCGCTTGGCCTCGATCCGCACACCCAGGTCGCGGGCCAAAAAGCGCCCCGCCCTGCCAGTGAGCGTGACGCCATCTGCTAGCTCATAGTGCGCGGCAGCCAACGCAGTCACGGCCTTATAGTCGCCCATCTTTGTGGCGCTGCCGGGCTTGCGCTGGCGCAGGGCATCCACGCTCAGCTCGTAGCTAAGCGGGCCTTGGGGCGGAAGCCACAGCCATTGGGTGCCCACGCCTGCAAAGGAAAGCTCATAGAAGCCCAAGCTGTATCGCGCATAAACATTCGCGGCGGGTTGGACATAGTGGTGCAGGAGCGCCCGATCAAGTTTCAGGTTCAAGCCTTCTTCGTACTTGAAAAATTCAGATCGCACCCGCGGCAAGTCGCTGCGAGTTACATTGGGATAGCCGCTGAAGTTTTCCTTCACTGCCTTGCTCGCCTGAACCTGAAAACGGCTGTGTGGACCGAGCCGCAAATCTGCGTCAAATTGCAATTTCAAGCCATACTGAAACGCGGCGGGGCCGTTTAAGAACGCACTCAGCTTTGGCTCCAGCCGATATGTTTGTCGGGGGCCGCTCAGCGCCACGCCCAAAGGAGACGCACTGGAGCTGCCCACTTCAAAGCGCCAGCGCTTATCCACCAAGTCAGCGAAGTCACTGCGCATCAACGCATGCGCGCCCGGATTGAGCCAACGCACGCCGATGCTTGGCTCAAGGCTTGCGCGCGGCAAATCACCCAGCAGGTACTGCTGAAGCTTGACCACGTCTTGAAAGCGAAACTCAGCGACGTCCAGCCCTGTCTCGGGGTCGGCATAGAGCACGACGACTTCCCGCAACTCCACGGGCCCGAGCGCGAGGGCCGCTTGCGCGGCGCGGCCTGCCGCCTGGCTAGGCCTGGGCAGATCCGGATGGGTGAGGGAAATGGTGAAGACCCGGTCCACATACCGGCTTTTCACCGCCTGAAAGCCTTGCAACTTGAGTGCCCGATGCAGCGACTCGGCCGGTGCCGAATCTGCCGCCCATTGCGCGCCGGTGGGCCGGGGATTGATGCCCACCGAGCGTGGCGGATCCTCGGTCTTCGGTGTCCAGAGCTTGCGCTCCAGATCCAGTTGCGAGAACACTTTCAACTCCGTTGCGCCGTGTTTGCGAGCAATGCCAGCCCCCCATTGCTCAGCGTAGTAGACCGCGCCAAAAGCGATCGGCTGACGGCCATTGGGTAAGCCAGCTTCTTTGGTGCCACCGCCGCCAAGTCCTGCGGGCTTGCTGTAGTCGATCACATCGCGCTCGGCCATGAATTCCCAGCCGCGAAGCCGCGCCGGCTGGTACCGGATGCCGCCGAAGACGCCGTTCAAGCGACCGGTTCCGACGCCAAGACTCGCATCCCATTCGCCAAAGCGCTTCGCAAAAGCAAGCGCGTTCCCCTTCTTCAGGCCGGTGCCGATGGGATCGTAGAGCGACACAGTGGCCTGCGGGATGACCGGTGTTTCGTCCCACAGCGAAGCACGCAGCACACTGGTTTTGTCTTTGTAAATGCCGTAGGCAGCGAAGTTGCCTTGCGGCGAAAAGGCGCGAGTGCCCTGGTAGCCCGTGATCCCCATGCCCAGTTGGAGCCAAGGCAGCACCGCGATCTCGGAATCAAACTCCACGACGGGAGGTGCTGCTTTCAAGCCCGTCCACCACGCACCTTCTGCCATCAGGCGCCCCGAAGGCATCGAAAGTAATTCAGCGCGATTGCCGCCAGTCGCGGCGCTTGGCCGTGAAGTCTGCCCGTGCGTGGCGGCAGCGCAAACGCTGACTGCCAAGCCAACGCAAAACTGGCCCAGAAAAGTGACGCGGAGGCCGCTTGGGGAGGCGAGAACCATCCCGCAGTTTGTACACGAAGGATGGCTGCGCACCGAGCTGCGCGCACGCATCCGCTGCCTCATGATCGTTCAATTCAAAAAATGATCACAAATCTTGGCGCGGCTTTCAGGTTTATGGCGTAGAAGTGTGGCGAATTGCGAGGAAAATGCTCCTCCGACGCGAACCAACCTCCCAACTTACAAGGAAATCAGCATGCCAGTTCGCCCACACGCATCCATCGCCAGGGCCGCAGCGCTTTCTTGCGTGGCTGCATTTGCCAGCCTGTCCATGAGTGCCTGGGCGCAGGTGGCCCGGGTGGAGCGCGCAGTCGGCAGCGTTCAGGCAAGCACTGCATCGGCTCCTGCCCGCAGCTTGGCCGTGGGCAGCACCGTGGACAACAACACAGAGATCGTGACCGGCGCGAGCGGTGAGGTGACGCTGCGCTTTTTGGACGGCCACATCATCGCGCTGAAAGACAGCACCACCTTCCGCGTCAACAGCGTGATTTTCGACCAGCAGCGGCCAGAAGCTTCGAACTTCACCTTACAGCTCCTGCGCGGCGGCTTGCGCAGCGTCACAGGCCTCATCGGCAAAAACAATCCCCGTGCCTTTCGCGTGAGCACGCCCACCGCCACCATCGGCATTCGAGGCAGCGACATTCTTGGCTCTATCGTCAACGACAACCTGGTGACGGGCGTGAATTCAGGCGGCATGTCCGTCACGACACCCCAGGGCGTGCTCAATCTGGGGCCAGGTCAATTCGGCTTAACCAGTTCGACAGGAGCCTCGCAGCTGACGACCTTGGCCAGTCTTCCCGGCGGTGCATTCGGAAATCTTCAAAGCCTGAGCTTTCCGAATCCTGGTCAGCCCACTTCGCAACCCACGTCACAACCGACCTCACAACCGACCTCGCAACCTGGGGCTCCGGGTTCGGGCGGCCCACCTGCGAACCCGCCAGGCGCCACCGCCGCAGGCGGATCGACGGGGGGTGCAGCGGGCGGGGCTACAGGTGGCGCAGCTGGTGGCGCGGCAGGTGGCTCAGCGGCGGGCAGCGTTGTCGCGGGCGGCGCCGCCACCACTGCCGCTGCGGGTGGCACTCTTGCCGCCATGGGCACTGCTGGGGTGGTGGCGGGCATCGCCGGCGCAGCGGCAGTGATCAACGCCGTGACCAACAAAACCACGCCTAACCACTGAACGCGCAGGCTCGCACTCGCGCGCAGCGCGCAGGCTCGCACTCCCGCGCTCAGTTTCGCAAGCGCGGCCTTCAGGCCGCTTTTGCCAAGCCCAGGCGCTGAATGGTGGCGCGCTCTGCTTCGAATGTGCGTTTGGCGTAGGCCGTGTAATCGTCCGTGCCCATGTAAATCACGGGCTGGAAGAATTTGTCAAGCGCCTCTAGCACGCGTGCATCCTTCAGCGTGGCTGCGAAAGCATCGTGCAAGGTTTTGGCAATGGCGGCAGGCATGTTTGCCGGACCGCCGAAGCCGAAAGGCGACTCGCTTACCGTGTCCCAGCCGCTTTCACGCACCGTGGGAGCTTCGGGAAAGGCCTTGTTGCGTTCGCGGCCGAGCGTAGCGAGCAGTCTCAGTTTGCCGGAGCGCACATGGGGTGCCCATTCTGTGGTGCCGCTCATCAGCGGCACGTGGCCACCCAAGATGCTTTGGAGGATTTCCGCGCTTCCCTTGTACGGCACATCTTGGGCCTTGAAGCCCGCTTTCATCGCGAACTCTTCAAAGGCAAGATGCGGCGTGGTGCCAGTACCTGTGTGGCCGTAGGTG
Source organism: Comamonadaceae bacterium (assembly GCA_013298415.1). GTDB lineage: Bacteria > Pseudomonadota > Gammaproteobacteria > Burkholderiales > Burkholderiaceae_C > JAAFHN01. The sequence continues at coordinate 312 of JAAFHN010000070.1, read as the reverse complement.
AGCTTGCCTGGGTTCGCCCTCGCCCATGTCACCATCTCCTGCAGCGTTTTGTAGGGCGCATCCGGCACGCAGGCCAGGCCAAAGGTGTAGCCGGTGACGCAGATGATGTGGGTCAAATCCTTGATCGGATCAAACTGCGTTTTTTGCATGTGCGGGATGCGGTAAATCCCCAGCGGCAGTTGCGTGATGGTGTAGCCATCGGGCTTGGCGTTCACCATCGCTGAAGCACCGAGCGTGCCGCCCGCGCCGGGCTTGTTGTCCACCACCACGGGCACAGCCAGCCGCTCGCTGGCGCTCTGGCCAAACGCGCGA